>NZ_JBEOSD010000016.1:0-61913 GCF_040302735.1 Streptomyces sp. NPDC097619
GAGAACGACAGGACGGTGTACCCGTCGGCCTGGTCGAGCTGCTTGGAGTCGCGGATGAAGACCGCGCCCGGCTGCGGGCACGCCTCGACGCACTCGCTACTGGGGTTGCCGCTGTACGAGGACTTGAACCACTGGCCGTGCTCGCGTCCGTTGGTGGTGCTCATGCTGTCTAGACCTCTTTCTTCAGTCGTTGGAGGAACTTCGGGGTTTCGTGGGCCGGCAGTGCACCTCGAACGAGTTCTTCGAATCGGCGCGCGAACTGGTTCGCCTGCCGCTCCTTGGACGAGACCCGGGTGGTCCCGTCCACCGTCCCGCTGGCGACGATCGGCGTCGGGAGCTGCTTGGGGTCGAACCCGAGGATGTAGAAATCCCCGCCGGTCAGCCGGTACGTGTTGGCAGCCTTGGGAATGATCTGCACGGTCACGTTCGGATGCTTGGTCATCAGCTCGATGATGTAGTCGAACTGGTCGCGCAGGGTTTTGCTGCTGCCGACCATGTTGGTCAGCGCCGACTCGTCCATCACGCAGTTCAGCTTCATGCCCTGTTCGGTGATGCGCTTCTGCCGGGTCATGCGGATCTCGACGGCGTTCTCCACGAACGCGTCGGTGGTGTCGTTGGCGAACTTCGCCTTGCTGATCAGGGCGTGTGCGTACTCCTTGGTCTGGATGAGGCCGTTCACGACACCGGGGCACCAGGCATCCACCGTCTTGGCGCCCGACTCCATGGCCAGGAAGAGGTTCATACCCGAGGGCATCGTGGAGAGGCCGGTGCTCCACCAGTCGTCACCCTTGGACTGCCGGTGCATGTCCATGAGCCATGCCTGGCCCTCTTCGTCCACACCGTAGGCGTCGGTGAGCCTCGCGAGGTGTTCTATGCGGCGGAAGCCGGTCTTGCCCTGCTCCACGCTGCTGATCGTGGTCGGGGAGCAGCCCGCGTGCCTGGCCGCTGCCTCGCCCGTCAGACCGGCTTGATCGCGTAGCCGGGCGAGCTCTGCGCCCAGCACGATCCGAAGGAACGTGGACCCCACGTTCGCCGCCATGCCGATACCTCCCTCTCGGTTGTCCTGCCCTGGGCGCCGGCCTGTCTGGTGGATACCCCGGTTCGTGTCGAGACTCCCCCGGTTCGCCTCGAAGAGCCGCCGGTGCGAGCCGCAGATTCGACGGTTCACCTTCAACAGGCTTCGGTGCACGGCAAGTTGCCGTTGGTTCGCATCCTTGCATATACCAATTCCGGCCCGGCACACAATCAAATCCGGATTTGGATTGCGCCCCGAATCGGCTCGGTACGAGGGTAGTTGTGTCGCCGGTTGCCAGTCCACGGCAGCGGCCACACCCCCCCCTGGGGGAGCAGGGTCGAGGCCGCGCATCCGCAGCGTCTGCCCTGCTCCCCACCCCCCTCGTCGTGGAAGGGACCGCTGTGGACTGGATGGATCGCGACAACGAGCTGTACGGCCTCTTCGGTTCCGCGCCTCCGGCGCCGCGGAGACCGGGGGCCCGGCTGCAGCAGATGCGGAAGGACTTCAACCAGCGGATCGGAGATGTCCGGCCGATGGGTGGAGCGATGGACCTGACCGGTCCGGCCCGAAGACGCCTGCGGCTGATGGCGTACGCCCTGGTGGACCAGGAGAACCCGCCGTCGGTGCCGCTGGACATCGCGACCGCATTTGCCGAGGGCCTGGGCCATGCGGTGGTCCATCGCTCCTGGGACGTGACCGGTACGCCGGAGCCTCTGCTTCGGCCGGGTTACGAGGTAGTACGCCGCATGATCACGGGCGGAGATTGCCACGGCCTGGTGGTGGAGGGGCGGGCGCACATCAGCGACCGCGACGACCTGTACGAGAGGGAGCTGCGCTACTGGGGCGGGCTCGGCGTGATGGTGCTCCTGGCGAACCCGGAGCGTGACTGAGGTGGACGGCTTACGGGCCCTGAAGACGTGGATGGACAGGAGAGGATGGGGATGGAGGCAGTGGGCGCTTCAAGCGCTGATCGTGGCCGGGGCGCTGTTCCTGGTGGTACCGATGGTGGCGGCGCAGTCCGGGTGAACCTGCCGGTGCGGGAGAAGGGCGCGGCGCTGCCGGTGACACCCGCGCTCCCCAGCGTCGAGGGCCTGGACCTGTTCGCCTCGTCGGGGGTGCCGCGGAACTCGTGCGCGAGGCCGTCGTACCGGGTGGCGCGGTTCTTCGAGCCCGGACGGGGGTCGCGGTGAGCTTGACGACGGTGGCCGACTGGGAGCGCTGGAACGAGCGCGTGACGGGCCGGTGCGTCGGAGAGACGGAGATGGCGGAGTTCCGGCGGCGGGTGCCGTTGGCGCCGGGGGCCCGGGTGCTGGACATCGGCTGCGGGAACGGGTCCTGGACGCACGAGCTGGCCAGGCTCGGGATGAAGGTGACCGGCTACGACTGGGCGCCGCGGACGATCGATCGGGCGAAGGCGACGCCGACGCTGTACGAACGGCCGGCCTTCGCGGTGTGGAGCTCAGGGCACGACGTACCGGCGGACATCACACCCCGATCGGTGGACCTGATCACGTTCCGGGACTCGCTGGCGTCGATGGACTGGCGGGACCTGCTGCCGCGTCTGGGGCCGCTCCTCACCCCCGGGGGGCAGGTGTACGTGCTGACGGAGGTTTCCGTGCCGGGAGTGAACGTGCACCGGCCGTTCCCGGCCCTGTCGAACGACGAGCTGTTCGAGATGCGCCGGGGATGGGGGCACGCGGAGACGTGGCCCGCGGGTGTCCGGACGGGGATCGTGCTGTCCGGGTACGGCATGTGAAGGATCCCGCGTGCGTGCTGTGACTCCCGCGTCTGTGGCTTCGTGGTGGTTGCTCACGAACGCGGGTGTTCCCGGCGGCCGGCCGGTCCGCCGGGCGAGCCCGGTGCCCTGTCCCGCGCGCCCGAGTGCGGCGGGGCCTGCGGCTCCCGGGTGCCGTCTCGGTGCAGGACCGAGACGGCACCCGGTCGGACTTCCCCTGGACTTCCTCGACTTGGCCAGGGGACGCCGCCCTCCGTGGGAAACCACGGTCGGGCGGTATGAGGTGTGCGCCACAGGCGCCTGTGGCGCACACCTGCTCTCGGATTGATGGCGGTGTTGTGGACGGCGACGGAGGTCGGAAGATGACGACGCAGGAACAACAGGCGGGTCCTGGGCAGCGGCCTCGGGCGCTGATGCGGCCGGGCTACGACGAGCTGGCTTCGGTCATCCGCCACCACGGCCAGAAGCTGCTGGAACAGCTTCCCGACAAGGTTCGCGTGATGGTGTTCGTCCCCGACGGCTGGACGATGCCCGCCGCGCAGGACATCGCCCCCGCCGCCCTGGGTGGGCCGGAAGCCCGGTGGGACTACGAGGTCGCCCACGTGCGAGCCGGCGGATCCTTCGCGGACGCCTGCGGCGAGGCCAGGGAACTGGCCGTGAACTGCCTGCTGATTCCGTCGCTGGACTCGCTCGCCGAGAACATGGGCGTGGTCGCCGGCGCGGTGGCCGAGTTGACCCGGTCCTCCATCTGCCTCGGCATGATGCCGCCCGGCCTGGCCACCCCGACCACCTGACCCCTGGCCCCTCTGACCCGCCGCCCTGTCCCGAGGGCGGCGTAGAACGGGGTCCTCCCCCGAGGCACTCCCGGCCACCTCTCTCCGGCCGGCCAGGCCTGGGGGAAGGATCGGCGCCGCCCGCGTGCAACCCCCCGCACGCGCCCGCGGCGCCCCGGCCGCCCCTCCCCCTGGGGCGGCCGGCCCCCTTTCCTCCCTGTCTTCCTTCGATCGGAGTCCTGCCTTGACGCTCTTCGACCGCATGAAAGGCCGGTGGACGGGCGACCCCGAGGAACACATGGCGGCGATGGTCCGCGCCCTCGGCCCGAAGGACGCCGCGGACACCGCGCTCATGGCGGGCGAGCACCTGATACACCTCGTGCAGGCGCACCTGCGGAAGAACGAGCGTCAGTGGCTCGCGCCCCGCCGGATCGCCGTCGCCTGCGGGATCGCCCCGACCCACCTCGCGCAGACCGTGATGGCCCTGAACCTGCTCGTGGACCGGCGCCAGCTCTTCGAGGGGGTCTGCTCGCAGTTCTCGTACCGGTGGCCCCGTACCCTGCCCGTCCCCCACGGCTACCGGCCGCGCTGCGCACGCCCGGCCCCCGCGCCGCCCAAGGACCGTCGGCACCGGCAGGCCACGGCCCTCATGCCGGATGTCCTGCGGGCCTTCGCCCGTCAGCCCCCCGGCTACCAGCACTGCCTGACCACCCTCGCAGAAGCCGTGGACTGCCAGGACCTCAAGGTGCTGTGGCTGGCCGTGGAGACCCTGGTCGCCGACCGCTACCTGGAACCGCTGCCCTCCATCGACCCACGCGGCCCCCGCTTCATACGCCGCCCCTCCGCCGCCAGAAGCACCCTGGACCTCGCCGGATGATCACCACCACGCTCCGGAGCGTCCCCGGGGTCCTCGCCCGGACCGACCGCCGGCCCCGCACCGAGCACGTGGTCCTCGGACCGGAAGGTGTGCGCTTCCCCGGCGGCCGCCGCGCGGACCAGGTGGACGAGGACGGCATCCTGTGGCGCCCGTGGACCGGCCCCGACACCGGCCCGGTCCTGTGGAACCGCTTCGACGACGAACGGCAGCGCGAACTCCTGGATCGGCTGCTGTGCGCCCACTGCGGCCGAGAGCCGGACCGCACCGAGGCCGGGATGCTCTGGCTGCTGCCCGCCACCGAAGCCTTCACCTCGGGTCGGGACGCCCTCACCACCATCCCCCCGATATGCCGCCCCCACGCAGACCGCGCCCTCGCCCTCTGCCCCGAGCTGGGCCAGGGCCACACCGCCGTTCGGGTACGCCGATCGGACCGGTGGGGCGTCCGCGGCACCGTCCACCACCCCGACGGCACCCGCACCGACGAGGACGTGCCCTTCACCGACCCCATGCGCATACGCCGCACCGTCGCCCACCAGCTCATCCGCCGCCTCTGGGACTCGGTGCCCTCCGTCCCCGACCGCCCCCTGCACGAGGAAGTCCTGTGACCCAGACCGAAGCCGGTACCGCCGTCCGCCGCACCGCCATGAACTACGTCCTGGGCGCCTACCTGCGCAACGCCCGCACGAAAGCGGAGATGACCCTCCTGGACGTGAGCGAGCGGATCGACAAGGACGTGGCGACGGTGTCCCGCTGGGAGTGTGGGAAGACCCACCCCAAGCCCGCGGACGTGCACGCCTTTCTGACGGCCTGCCGGAAGCGCGGGCGCACCGTCCGGGACCGGCACGAATTCAAGGTCCTCACCGGGCCGTCGTATCGCGACGACCTGTTCATCGACGTGATGGGCGAAGCCTTCGAGATCAACGACCGGCTCACCGCGGTGGAGTCCAACGCCAAGAAGATCATCATTGTCAGCGACTCCCTCCTACCGCCGAACCTGCAAACCGCCGACTACTCCACCATCGCCCACGAGAACGGCGCCTGCCTGCCGCAACGGCCGCTCCCCAAGGCGCCCGTCGTCCTGTACATGGCGGAGAGCTTCCTCACCAACCGGTGGCCCGGCTACCCCGTCCTGGCAGAACAGCTTCGATACCTCGTGGAGCTGATCCACGCAGGCCGGCTCACCTTGCACCTCTACCCGGACGACACCATGCTCCCCCGCCCCACCACACAGGAGCTGCACATGGGTGAAGGGGATCGGCTCGTGGTCGAGGAGGTCCACGGTGCAAGCGTGGCCTACCGCCTGCCGCCCTACGCCCCGGCATTCGGCGCACGGTACCTCGTCAACGACTGCGCCGACAGCGCCGACCACTCCCTGTCACACCTCAAGTCCGTCGCCCAACGGTTCACGATCGTGGCCAAGGCAGAGGCGAGGACCTCCTGACCTCCTGGGCCCCGCCCCGTCGGCACCATCCCAGAGCACCCACACGGGGGACCCCGTGGGGAATCCACGCCCGCAGTCCCGGGCGACGTAGAAGGATGAGGAGCACCATGCGAAGAAGGTTCTTACGGCAGTTGCTGCCCACCACGGCGTTTGCCCTCGCCGCCCTGCTGGGCTCGGCGCAGAGCAACGTCGCGTACGCGGCCCTGGCCGACGATGCGGCGGCCACACCGGCCGCGTGTATCGCCGGTGAGGGGCCCGAGTCCCGATCCAGGAACAACGCGGTCGACTCGGGCGAGATCCGCTACACCGACGGCACCGTCTACGACGACGCCCGCAACCACGGCATGGCGACGTGGAACGCGGTCGGGCCGATCAAGTACCGGCCCGACACGGTCACCACGTCCAACGACCTGAAGATCATCGACGCCAACCTCGGGACCAGCGCGGACGCGCCCCTGGGGAACTACACCTGGGACGGCGGCTGGGCGGCCACCGACACCCTGCGCATGAACCGCCAGAAGCTCAACGCCTGGCCCTACACGCAGCGGGACTGGCGCCGCTACGTGTTCCTGCACGAGGGCGGCCATTCCCTCGGTCTCTGCCACAAGAGCGACCGTGTGGCGAGCCTGATGTGGAGGAGGTCCCCCACACAGATCACCTGGGTCCCCGACGTGGACAAGGCAAACTACAAGCGGCTCTGGGGCTGATGATCATGAAGAAGCGCAGCATCCTCACCGCCGCGACGGCCGCGGTGATCGTGGCCGGAAGCATGGGCGCGTACGCGGTCAGCCAGAGCGGCCCCGTGGTGACGGAGTACCTGTGCGGGCCGGACTTCTCCACCGACCCCGTCGCCGCGACCAACAGCCCCAACATGGCGCTGGTCACGGTCCTGGACCGCGGCTCGTACACGCCGGACCCCGACGGGCTGGCCATCGGCACCCAGACGTTCAGCGTCAGGATCGACCGGACCCTGACGGGAAGCGCCCTCCCCGCTCGGATGGAACTGGTCCAGGGCGCCGACGGGCCCGGCGGGCCGGTGAGCGTGCCCGCGAACCCCCGTCAGGCCACCTTCGTGCCCGGCCGGCAGTTCGTGGTCGGCATCCAGAGCGCCACCCCCGAATCCGGTGCCGCCCTGTTCTCCCTCCAGCGGCCCGAGGTGTCCACCGACGAAGACCTCGCCTCGTACTGGGCCAACGCCAAGGCGCAGAACGCCCAGCAGGGCGAGTGCGCGCCGGACACCGAAGAGACCACGGGCGGGGAAGAGTCCTGACCACCCTCACCCGTTCGGGCATCAGCCCCGCGTCCGGTCCATGACCGGCTCTGCCCGGCCCTCCGCATTTCGGGGGCCGGGCAGGTGCGTTCGGTGGGCGCGGCCCCGGCTACCGGGTCGGGCGTCCGATCTGGTGGACAGTCCAGCCGGCCGTACGCCAGCGGTCGGCGTCCAGGGTGGTGCGGCAGTCGACCATCACGGGCCGTACCGGGCGGGAGGCGAGGGCCGCGGGGTCGGCCTGGCGGTACTCGGGCCATTCGGTGGCCAGGACCACGGCGTCGGCGCCGGTCAGCGAGGCATGGAGGTCGTCGGTGTATTCCAGCTCGGGACTGCGGCGCATCGCGGTGGCGGTGGCCTGGGGGTCATGGACCGTCACGCGGGCCCCTGCCTTCCGCAATGCCTGCGCCAGGGCGAGGGCGGGGGACTCGCGGACGTCGTTCGTCCCCGGCTTGAAGGCCGCCCCCCACACCGTCAGGGTCGCGCCCTTGAGCGGCCGGCCCAGGGCGTCCGCCACCAGGGCCAAGGCGACGGGCACACGGGCCTCGTTGATCTCCTCGGCGGCGCGGAGCAGGCGGGCCGCCGCTTCGGCGCCGAGATCCCGGGCGGATGCGGTGAAGGCCCGTACGTCCTTGGGGAGGCAGCCGCCGCCGTAGCCGATGCCCGGGGACATGCTTCCGCGTCCGATCCGGGCGTCGATCCCGAGGATCTCCACAAGCTCGGTCACGTCGGCGCCCGCTGCCTGGCACATGTCGGCGACGGCGTTGACGAAGGAGATCTTCAGCCCGAGGAACGTGTTCGCGGCGCCCTTGGCGAGTTCCGCGGTCTCGGGCGAGGTCACGAACAGCGGCACCCCGTCGGCCAGCAGCGGGGCGTACACCTCCCGGACGGCCTTCTCAGCCGACGCGGTCGTCAGCCCGGCGACGAGCCGGTCCGGGCGCAGGCTGTCCTCGACGGCGTGCCCTTCGCGCAGGAATTCCGGGTTCCACACCACGTCGACGCGGTCGCCGGCGGGGGCCAGGCGTTGGGCGAGTTCGGTGAGTCGGCTGGTGGTGCCCGCGGTGACGGTGGATTTGCCGACGATGGTGCACGGGCCGGTCAGGTGGGGTGCGAGTTGCCGTACGGCGCCGAAGACCTGGCCGGTGTCGTAGGAGCGGCCGTCCGCGTCGATGGGGGTGCCGACTCCGAGGAAGTGGAGCTCGGCGAACTCGGCGGCCTCCTGGGCGCTGGTGGTGAAGCGCAGGCGGCCGCTTGCGGTGTGGCGGGCGAGGAGTTCGGGCAGGCCCTCCTCGAAGATGGGGCACTGGCCGGCGTTGAGGCTGTCTACCTTGGCCTGGTCGGTGTCGACGCCGATGACCTCATGGCCGATCTCAGCCATCGCGGCCGCGTGAGGGATGCCGAGGTGGCCGCAGCCGATCACGGATACGCGCATGCTCGTCCTTCGTTGGGATCGTGGGGCCGCGCCCGGATGGCGGGGGCGGCCCCACGACGCTATCGCCGCGGCCCCATCGTGCGGGCGCGGTTGACGGGGCTCAGAGGCAGATGCCCAGGAGATCGGCGAGTTCCACCAGGGCGGGGGCGGCTTCGCGGCGGACCACGATGTCACCCTCGCGGGCTCCCTCGACGGGGTACGGCTTGTAGCGGCCGTTGTCGGTGACGCCCTCGGTGTCGAGGTAGATCACCTTCAGGCCCTGTTTCCTGGCGCGCTCCTGTACGGCGCGTCGGTCGGCGTGGAGGCCGATGACGAGGACGGACCTGGCCTCGCCGGGGATCGGCCAGTGCGGGATGCGCTGGTCGTAGCGGCGCATGGGCGTCTCCGGCAGACCGGCACGGGCGAAGAGCCGGTCGAAGTTGTGGTTGGCGACGGTGCCGACCATGTGGCCGGCGGCGTGCATGGCCTTCAGGGCCCGGTGGGCGGCCGTGGGCCGTGCGGTGAACGCGGCCTTGAACATCGCCGTCATGTCGCCGATCTTGCGGTCGGTGTCGGTGAGGACCTCCTTGACGAGGATGTCGGCGGACGGGGAGAGGGTGAAGGCGTGGCTCTGGGTGAGTGCGTCGTCGGCTCGGGCGGTGACCCGGTAGACCTCGTGGAGGAAGTGCAGCGGCGGCACGCCCGCCTCGATGCTGGTTCCGCACCCGGCCTCCACCGCGAAGGGAAGGTGGTCCAGGAGGGCGGAGAGGTCATCGGCGTAGTCGGGGTTGCCCCGCTCCTCCTTCACCCGCATCCCGCCCGCCAGCACGTCCCAGGGCAGGTTCCGCACGGGACGTGCGATCCGGTAGTCCTCGGAGGTGACCACCACGTCCAGCGACCGGAACCCGGTCGGGGTGTCCCGGCCCGCGCGGGCGTCCTGCGGGTGTTCGTCGTGCTCCGTGACGCACACCCGCAGGTCCCCGCGCCGCCAGGAGCCCTCCGTGACCGGACGCCACCGGCCGGTCTCCAGCCAGCCGTCCAGGCTCTCGCGGTAGGCGGCGATCTCCTCCACAGGGGCCAGCAGGGACACGAACAGGTACAGCTCGTCCAGGGTGATGCGGGCGACGGGCTGGGTGCGGTCCAGCCCGTAGTGCAGCGAGTAGTGCACGATCCGGCGGCGGCCGGACTCGTCCTCGCTCCATCCGGACTGCGCACGGTTGCGGGGGTCCTGGGTGCGGCGCCAGATGCCGTGTTCGACGGAGGGCCGGAGCCCGTCGCGCTCACCCTGGAAGTGCTGCTCCCACAGGTCGACCTGATCGCCGGTCAGCGAGTCGATGACGGGGAAGGGCAACAACATGGAAGTCCTCCTCAACGGGGTGGGATCCGCCCGCCATTCCTTTTCGGGACCGGGCCGGTCCCCGGGGCGGAGTGCGACCAGTCAACGGCGCGCCGAAGGCCCGCGGTACGTCCGGCGAAGGGCCTGCACAGGGTGTGCGGCAGTCGGCACAATCTGTGCATGGACACGCAGTGGTACGTGATCCTGCGCCGGGCGCGGGTACTCAAGGGGTGGAGCCAGGCACGGGTCGGAGCCGCCATCGGCTACTCCGCCTCCTGGGTGTCGCGAATGGAGAGCGGGAGGATCCTCGCGGACCCGGCCACGGTGAACCGCATCTGTGATCTGCTGGGGGTGCCTACCCAAGACCTGGACGAAGGGGCGGATGTGCGACGACGCGAAGCGCTGGGACTCGGACTCGGACTGGGGGCCGCTCTCGCCCTCCCCGCCACACCCGCGGCCGCCACCACCCCCGGGCCCGAAGCGGCCGTGGAACGAGCCCTCTTCGCCCTCCCCGACTCCCCTCCGCTCCCCCGCACCACCCTGGCCGAAGCGCTGACACGGGCACGCGCCCACTTCCACGCAGCCGACTACGCCCGCCTCGCACACCACCTACCGGGCCTGATCGCCGGCGCCCAGGCATCCCGCGCCCACGACATCGCCGCCCGCGCCCACGTCCTCCTCGCGCAACTCGCCCTGAAGGGGTACGAGGGCTACGCGTGGGTCGCCGCAGACCGGGCCCGCGCCCGCGCGGAGCAGAGCGGCAACCCCGTCGTCATGGCCGAAGCCGACCACGCCATGGCCATCACCATGCGCCGCTACGGCAGGTACGAAGCCTCCCTCACCCATCTGCGCACCGCGGCCGGACGCCTGGGAGACCAGGCCGACCAGCTCGCGATGCGCGGCTCCCTGCTCCTCACCGCCGCCTACACGGCCGCACAGACCCGCTCCAAAGGCCAGGCCCTCGCCCTCATGGAGGAGGCGGAGGAACTCGCCGCCCGCCCCACCCTCGACGCCCAGCGCCTCTACATCCCCGGCGTCTTCGGACCCGCCCAGGCGTCGGGATTCCGCATCTCCGTCCACCACGCTCTCGGCGAAGACGAACAAGCCCTCACCCACGCCCGCGGAATCGACCTGCGCACCCTGCCGAACGCGGAACGCCGCGCCCGCGTCTGCATGGACCTCACACGGGTTCTCCTCGACCTCGACGAACCCGTCCGCGCCTTCCGGGCCCTGCGCACCCTCGAACGCCACGCCCCCCAGGAAGCCCGCCGCCCCAAGGTCCGCTCCCTCACGAACGAGCTGCTGACTGCGAACGGAGAGGTTCCGGGCCTACGGGTGTTCGCCGAACGCATCGGCCTGACAGCCTGAGAGAACAGGTCCGCGCCGTCCCCCGCCTGTCCATCCACCCCACCGGCGACCTCCCCGCAGGACACGTGATCACCAAGGCGGACAACCACATCGTCCTCTCCTGCTGACCCACCGGCCGCGCATCTGCCCTGCCCGGCAGCCAAGGCCCCGGGCGGGCCCCGGCGGTCGCTTCCTGGGCCCGCAGGTATCTGTGCGTACGGGCTCTCCACCGCCACACAGCGCGGTACGGTGAAGGCCACGCCGGATCGGCTGTGCTCCGCCTACGCGGGGCTGCACCGTGGCGTGCTGCGATGCAGGGCCCCCTGCATCACGTGCTCCGCCCACGCGGTGCTGAGGGCCCCTCTTCGGAGGGGCCTCGGCCGTTCACGGCCCGGTCCTGACGCACACGGTCAGGCCGTCCGGCGCCGGGCCTTCTTCTTCCTGCCGCCATCGGTGCTCTCGCCCCGGGCCGCCTGTGCGTCACGGACGGACGCTTCCAGTGCGGCCATCAGGTCCACCACCTGGCCCGGCGCGGGCTCCTCCGCGGCCGGGGCCCGCTCCCCGGTCTCCTTCGCGGCGAGCATCGCCTCCACGGCCTCGCGGTAGGTGTCGCGGAACTCGTCCATCGGGCGTCCGGACATCGCGGCCGCCAGGTCCACGGCCGCCTGCACCTCCGACTCCTCCACCACCACCGCGGGCACCGGCACCCCCGAGGCCGGGCGCAGCTCGTCCGGCCAGCGCATCGCGTGGAAGACCATCACGTCCCCGAGGGTGCGGAGCAGCCCCAGCCGCTCCCGGCCGCGGAATGCCACCTTGGCGACGGCGACCTGTCCGGCGCGATCCAGAGCCATACGGAGGAGGGTGTAGGGCTTGGCGGCCGCGGGCCCGTGCGCGGTGACGTAGTAGGAGGCCGCCAGCGCCATGGGGTCGATCGACGCCACCGGAACGAACCCCAGCAACTCGATCGTCTTCGCCGTGGGCAGCGGCAGGTCGTCCAGATCTGTGTCCGTGACGGGGACCAGAGTGCCGGTGGCGGTCTCGTAGGCACGGCCGATCTGGGGCTCGTCCAGGACCTCGCCGTCCAGGTCGCACACCTTGCGGTTGCGGACCCGGCCGCCATCCGTGGTGTGGATCTGCCGGAACGCGACGGACCGGTCCTCGGTGGCCGCCACGAGCTGGATCGGGATGCTGACCAGCCCAAAACTGATCGCGCCGCCCCACAAGGGCCGCATTTCGACCTCCGTACGCCTTGCCCCTCTCCAGCGTCCCACGTGCTGGTCGCATCGGCCCCGGGGAGGGCCGGGCCCACCCTGAGGCAATCAGCGTCCCCGCTCCGTGACGGAATGCTGTCGGAGGGTGTAACACCTGAGGCCGTCACTCCGTCAATACAGGCGGCCGGGTGATGGACAGCGGCCACGTCGACCGTCTCGCCGCTGGAGGATGCCTGTGCCGACCCCCGTAGTCAGCGAAGACCAGCTCTTCTTCGAAGCCTTCTCGGACCTCTTCAAGCGCCCCTCCGACACCACCCCACCATCGGCGGATCAAGAGCCTGAGCAGTCGCTTGCGCACGTCTGGATCATCGCTGCCGAGATCAAGGTCGAGGAGCGAACCGCGAAACTGGCCGAGGTCCGCGGCTCGATCACCACGGTGGCGGGTATGCGGGTCGACGCACTGGAGGTCTACTGCCGCAACTGCCGCCGCCCCTTCGAGGACATCGTGGGGACCGACTGCGCAGCGCAGATCGACAACCGGCACCTCATCGGCGGCGACCAGTCTGTGCGCGCGAAGCGCAAGATCCCCCCGCTGTCTGCGACCGCACGACTCATCCCCGGCGGCCGGATCCAGCGCCGAGGCATCAGCGCATACGTGACCGGCGTGTCCCGGCCCGTCCGATGACCCGCTCCGCAGCCCCGCCGGGCGGGCCGAGACGCTACCTCGCCGAGTCCGTACGGTCCGCCGCGTGAACCTCCCAACGCTGCCTCCGTACCTCGGCCACCAGCCGCCCCGACGTCGCATCGTCCGCGACATCGCCGGACTCCTACTGGTCAGCACCGGAACCGTCGGCCTGCTCGGGGCCCTCTACGTCACCGTGCCTCTGGCCGCGCTCGCCCTGGCCGGGGTCATCCTCACCGTTGGTGGGATCGGTGTTCTTTCCATCAGGCCACCGCTGCATCCGGCCATCCGGCTGATCGGCGGATTCGGTGCCCTGGCCGTCGGGAGCTGGATCTTCGTCGGCATCGCGGTGTACCTCACGCCCTGGACGCTGCTGTTCGGCCTGCTGCTCGCCCTCGGGGTCTTCCTGAGCGGTGAGGAGGCCTGAAGTGGCCCGGCGGCGATGGCTCCCCGCTCTCCGTTCCCTGGGCCGGCCCTCGCGGCAGGCGCCCGAGTCGAAAGCCGTCACGTGGAGCGGGGGCTACACCTCGACCAGCTACGCGGGCACCTCCAACATCTGGTCAACGGAGGGCCGCGCGGACGGCTGGGATGTCGGCCGCGTCGTATCGGAGGGCTATGAGCGGGTCGTCTGGGTGTACAAGGCGATCGACACCATGGGCAAGCACGCCGCACGCCTACCCCTGGAGATCGGTGTCGGGCTGACCGAGGACGGTGAGTTCGAGGAGCTCATCGAGGACCACCCGCTGCTGCGCGTGCTCAACGGCCGCGCCAACCCGGTCGAGACCGGTGCCCAGTTCCGCAAGCGCCTGAGTGCCCAGATCCTGCTTTCGAAGAGGGGTGCTTTCGTGGAGATCACCAGGTCGAACCGGGGCACCATCACCCGGCTCGACCTGCTGCCGCCCGACCGCGTCGTACCGGTCCCGGACCCGCGGGGCGAGTACATCGCTCACTACGAGTTCACCACCCTGCACGGGGAGGTGCGCGAGCTCGAACCCGAGCGGGTCCGCTGGATCCGCGACCCCCATCCCACCGACCCGTTCTCCGGCGTCACCCCGCTGGAAGCGGCCGGAATCAGCATCGAGCTGGACCACCTGTCCCGCCTGTACAACGTCGCCTTCATCAAGAACGACAGCAGGCCGGGCGGGATCGTGGCCGTAGACACCTCCTCGTTGAGCGAGCGGGAGATGGACCGGCTGGAGTCCCGATTCCTGCCGGGTTCGGAGTACGCCGGGCACGTGTCCGTCGTCGGCTCCGGCCCCGGCGGCATGAACTACGTCGACCTGGCCGCCCGCCCTCGCGAGATGGCCTACGAGGCCGCATCGCAGAACGCGAAGGTCGAGATTCTGGGGGCCTTCGGGGTACCGGAGTCGGTCACCGGCAACGCGTCGGGGCGCACCTTCGACAACGCGGAGCAGGAAGAGTACGGCTTCTGGATCCACACCGAACTGCCGCACCTGGAACTGATCTCCAACGCCTTCGCGTCGGACCTCGGCGGCGTGGACCGGGCGATCCGGTTCGACACCAGCACGGTGGAGGCGCTCGAACTGCCGCGCAGAATGCGCCGCGCCGAAGCCCGCGAGGAGTGGACCGCGGGCCTGATCACGCTGGACGAGTACAGGCGCCGCGCAGGCCTTCCCGCCTTCGACAATCCCCACACCCGGGCCCTGTGGATCTCCCCACAGAAGGCCCCGGTGCCCGCGCGACCGGAGGATGCCGCCGCGCTGGGTATCGCCGGGCCCGACGGGGCCTCCAACGTGCCGCCGGGGCAGACGCCCACCGGCCCCAACGCCGCCGCACCCTCTGCGTCCGATGCCGATGGCGACGCAGCAGCAGCAGTTGCACAGGCCCGCGCCGATATCGGCCCGCCCCCCGAAGCTGGGATCGCCGCGGCCGCCGTCGAAGCAGCCCAGACACAGGCAGGCGCCGCCCCCGCAGCGGCGGCCGCGGCAGTCGACGCCGCCCGTCAGGGCGAGGACCGCGGCCCCGGGGAGGCGGCGGCCGCCGTTGCCCAGGCGCTCCGCGTCGAGGTGAAAGCCCTCCCCGATTCAGCGCCCACCTATGAGGTCACCGATCGTGATTTCGACCGGGCCCGGTCGGCGGTGACCGCTGCGCTGTTGCCGCTGTTCGAGCGTCAGGAGGGCGTCATCACGGCCCGCCTGCGGTCGCCCAAGCAGCGCAAGCACACCCGTTTCTGGGCCGCGGACGGTCCGTCCGACACCCGGGGCGGGGCCGAGCCTCTCGATGTGGCCCGGATCGGGGGCACCGGCCGGTGGTTGGTCGAGATGGCCGAAGCGCTCG
Organism: Streptomyces sp. NPDC097619; assembly: GCF_040302735.1. NCBI lineage: Bacteria > Bacillati > Actinomycetota > Actinomycetes > Kitasatosporales > Streptomycetaceae > Streptomyces > Streptomyces sp. NPDC097619. Next base: position 15,394 of record NZ_JBEOSD010000016.1, read on the forward strand.
TCCCCGTACTGACCGGCATCGCCCAGGAGACCGCCATCGCCACCGCCTCGGCGCTCGGCGCCCCGCTCCCGCCTCGCTCGGCGCCCGGGGCGGCCCTCGCCTTGGTCCTCGACGCGATCACGGCCGCCCAGGAGAGTGCGCGCGGCCTGCTGGACAGCCTCACCCGCCTTCTTGCCCAAGCCGAGCCGGTCGCCGACTCCGTTGAGGACCTGGTGGCCGTCGTTGGCGCGGTGTTCACCGACCTGGGGGCGCGCACCGCGGCCCAGATGGCGGAGGCCGCGGCGGTGGCCATGGTGAACGGGGCGGCCGAAGCCACCGCCACCGCAGTCGGTCCGGACGTGGTGCGGATGTGGATCACGCGACGGGACGACCGGGTGCGGGCCGCGCACGCGGCCACGGACGGGACGACGCTGCCGGTCGGGGCGCCGTTCACCATGGACGGCTTCCCTCTGCGGTTCCCCGGCGACCAGCTGGCCCCCCTGCACCTGACCGCGAACTGCCGCTGCCGTCTGCGCTACCGCACCGCAGGCGTGTGACCGGCGCAAATCTGTGCCCGCGACACTAGCCATTGCGGGTGTGCATGGTCCGCCGCATGCAGATCACGAACGCCGCCGCCCGCCTCGAAGCCGCCCTGGAGTCCAAGCGCACCCGGCGCCCCTGGAACCCCGATCTGCACCCGCGCGACTCCAAGGGCCGCTTCATCGAGACGGGTGGCATTGCTCGCATCTGGGGATCCGGCTTGGCCCGGGTCCTGCGCTCCCTGGGCGGCCGCAACGTCCTCGTGGAGAACCTCACCACCCGCGAGCAGTCCACCGTCCACGCCTCCCGCCTCACCATGGTCGCCCGCCCCGACGGCACCGCCCCGACCAAGAGCAAGAAGAAGGTCCGCGACGAGGACGAACGGCGCGCCGGCGACGGCCGGCGCGGGACCGGCCTGGACACCGACGACGAAGGCGACCAGGGCGACACCCCCGACGCCCCGCATGAGCAGGACGACCGCGGCGACGACATCGGCGAGGACAACGACGAGGACGACGACCTCGGTGAGGGCCCCGAGCCCGAGGACGACGACCCCGCCGTCCCGCGGGGCCGCGTCTTCCAGGACGGCGAGGCCGCCACCCAGAACCCGGCCGGCCCGAGGTTCGACGCCCTGAAGATCGCCAGCGGCGGCCGCCCCCGGGCGCGGCACCGCTTCGGGCAGGGCGACGCCCTCCGGGCCCCAGGGCCCAAGTCCACCAAGGACCCCAAGCGGCTGCGGTTCACCGACGACGAGCACGCCGAACAGGCACTGCTGGAACTGGACCAGCAGTACCTCGGGCTGCTGACACAGGAGTGGGACGAGGAGTGGGACGAGCGGGACGCGCGCTCGGTCTACGAGCAACTCCTCGAAGAGGTCAACGACCTCACGGATGCGGACCCGGAGATCGAAGAGGGCGAACTCGCGCACTTGGCCGGACGTGCGGACTGGCTCGGTGAGCTCGCCGAGGCCGCGGGCCGGGACGACCTCGCCGAGGCCGCGTTCACCCTCGCCGACGCCCTGGACCTGGCCGACGACCGCTTCACCGCCCACGGCGGCAAGCCGATCCCGGCCCCCCGCAAGGGCCGCACCCGGGCCAGCGCCTGGGAACCGGCCGCCCCCGCCACGCCTGCGCGGCCGGCGCGGAAGACCGCCGCGGCCGCGCCCCGCCGCCGCCGGGACCCCAACCGGAAGTTCCAGAGCCTGGACGACGTCCGTGCGCACTGGGCGTCGGGGAACCTGCCGACCGGCACCACCAGTGAGCGCCGGCAGGCGGCGCACGCCACTGCCGTGGCCGAGCTGATGGACAAACTGGACAAGCCGCAGCTCTCCCGCTCCGGTCACTTCATCGTCGGCCAGCTCACCGTCCGCGGCGCCGACGGCAAGGAGGACCGCGGGTGGGCGGTGATGCACACCGACAGCGGGATCCGGCTGACGCTGACCGGGCGGAAGGGCGAGGCGACCGAGTTCGCCAACCGTCTGGAGACGGTCGCCATCGGCGGTGACCCCGTCGACTGGAACGACCCCGACAGCCTCCAGCGCCTGAAGTCCCCCGAGGGCCAGGCCGCCGTCAATGAGGCCGCGGCCGCGGCCCGGGAAGCGTTCGATGCGCGCGCGGCGCAGAAGCGCTCCAGCGCCACCCAGCGGACCCGGCCCGCGCCCGAGACCGGCACGGCGGAGCAGGAGGCCGCCCGCACGATCGCCGCCCGCACCGGGGTCCCGGCCGGGAACGTCGTTGTCGGCCAGGTCGGCGGCCCGACCGCAGGCCGGCCCCGTACCGACGCCGAGCTCCGCGAGTTCTGGAAGAACGGCGGCATCAACGGCCGGTCCCGACAGCAGGCCCGCAAGACGCAGGCGGACATCCTGCGCCGGATGGCCGGGGATCCGGACCTGAACATCACCCTCGCCTCCAACCCGGGGTTCGCCATCGTGGAGAACACCGGCCGCGACGACGACTTCCGATACACGGTGATGACGGCCGGCTCCGGCCGCGGGTTCTCCGGGCTGGGCAAGCGCCGGATCCAGTCGCACGGGCACTTCGCCGACCGGGAGACCGCCGACCGGTTCGCCCTGTACCTGGGCAGCAACCTGCGGGACGGTGAAGGCCGCACGCTGGACTGGGGCGACCCCGAGATCGCCGCGGCCCTGCCCGACTTCCGCGACAAGGACGACCGACCCTTCGCCGAAGCCGTGTGGGACCTCGCGGGCCGCTTCGACCGCGAACGCGGCGCCGACACCTTCGCCGCCCGCTCCACCGCGCCCCGCGACGAACGCGCCGACCGCAACCGCCCCGCCTCGGGCCCGGACCAGGGGCAGGAGGAGCAGGGGCAGGAGAGGAACGCACCGGCACCGGAACAGCAGGAAGAGCAGCGCGAACCCGAGCCCGCCCCGGTCCCGGAGTCTGCGCCCGGCCCGGAGCCGGAAAGCGGGGCGGCCCGGCCCGCCTCCCAGGACCGCGAGATCGCCGCCGCCGACGCGCGCATGGCGGTGGACCAGATGATCCTGGGCCAGCGCGGCACCCTCCAGGACGAGGACACCTCCCGCAAGCAGATCGAGCGCGCCGAAGCGCTCGTGGCCGCGCTGCGCGACGGGGAGGCGGACTCCGTCGCGGAGTTGGGTGAGATCCTGTCCTCAGTCGAACAGGCCGTACGGTCGCGCACCGACGGCCTCGACGACGATTCCAAGCGGTACTGGCTCAACGAGATCGCCGAGGGCCGCCGGGCCCTGATGCGGGCCGAGGCGCGCCTCGGTGACGACGGCACCGACCGCGGCCGGAATTCCGCCCCGCCGCAGGACACCACTGGAGGAGACCGTGAACAGGTACGGCCGGCAGGCCAAGCGGTACTGGCAGACGTACCGGCCCGAGGCGCTGAAGAGTCTGGGCGGCCCGGCCGAGCAGGACGAGTTCTTCCGCGTGCTGGGGAGCCGAATCCTGACCAGGATCGGCGATCTCGCCGAGGAGCTGCGGGAGAAGATGCCGCAGGAGACGACCCAGGACGCTCTGGCGGCCCGGATGCAGTCCCGGGATCAGGCGACGGAGCTGATCCTGGACGAGGAGATGTACCTGCCGAAGGAGCCGGGGACGGAGCGCCTGGAGCTGGGCGAGACCCTGACCCGGTAGCCACTGCGGTCCGGTTCCGGCCGGGCTCGCAGAACGACCTCGCGCCCGCGGGCGAGCGGTCGAAGTCGAAGGCGAACGTCGCCGCCATCCGCGCGCTGCGCGACATCCAGGCCCAGGGTCGGCCGGCGACCGCGGAAGAGCAGCAGATCCTGGCCCGCTGGTCGGGCTGGGGATCGCTGCCGGTAGTCCTGTCCGACAAGCCCGATCCGGCCGATCCGCGGTTCCGCGACAGCGAAGGTGAGCCCGACCCGGCCGCCTACGCCCGAGCACTCGCCCGCTGGGAGTCCTTCGCCGAGGAGCGCGCCGAGGTCCGAGCGCTCCTGGACGATGCCGAGTGGGCGGCCGCCCGCAAGAACACCCTCAACGCCCACTACACCGACGCCTCGCTCGTGGCCCCGGTGTGGGATGCGCTGCGGGACCTGGGGTTCCGGCGTGGCCGGGTCCTGGAGCCGGGCTCCGGGTCCGGCAACTTCATCGGCCAGGCGCCCGACGGGGCCGAGATGGTCGGCGTCGAACTCGACCCGACCACCGCCGCGATCTCGCAGCTCCTCTATCCCGACGCCCGGATCGTCAACTCGCCATTCGAGAAGCTGCGCCTGCCGCCGGACAGCTTCGACGCGGCCGTCGGAAACGTGCCCTTCGGGAAATTCCGGCTGTTCGACCCCATCGACAACCCGGGCCGCCACCACTCCATCCACGACCACTTCATCCTCAAATCCCTGGCCCGGGTCCGCCCAGGCGGCTACGTCGCCCTGGTCACCTCCCGCTTCACCCTCGACTCCCAGGACGACAGCGCCCGGCAGGCCATGTACGACATGGCCGACCTGGTGGGCGCGGTCCGACTGCCCGCGGGCGCCCACCAGAAGGCGGCGGGCACCGACGTGGTCACCGACCTGCTGCTGTTCCGCCGCCGGGACCCGAACCGCTCGCGCACCGGCCGCGGTGACGACACCTGGCTGACGTCCACACCGACCAACGTCGGCGGCTACGAGATCCCGGTCAACAACTACTTCCAGGACAACCCGAAGAACATCCTGGGCCGGCTGGAGACCGAACGGGGCGCGTTCTCCGACCACGACCTGACCGTCAAGGGCGACGGCAACACCCTGCCGGCGCTGCGCGCCGCCCTGGGCCGGATCACGGCCGACGCCAAGGCGGCCGGACTGGAGTACGACGCCTCCTCGGAGAACCGGCGGCTGTCGCTGGACCTCGCCGACGATGCCCGGGACGGCTCGATCGCCCGCGGCGCCGACGGGGCGTTCATGACCGTCGAGGACGGCACCTGGGTGGAGCTCGACGTCCACCCCTCCCAGCATCAGCAGCTCGGCCGCCTGCTGGAGCTCAAAGACCTGTCGAACCGGCTCCTGGACCTGGAGCAGAACACCCGGGAGCCGGGCGAGACCGACGCCATGCGCGAGGCCCGCGCCGCGCTGGCGCTGGCCTACGACGCCTACGTCCGCAAGCACCCCTCCCCCAACAAGCCCGGCCAGCGGCGCCGGTTCTCGCCGCCGGAGGCACTGGCCCGCCGCAAGGCCGAGGGCCTGAAGGAGGTGCCGGACGAGTGGAAGCTGGACACCGCCCTCGCCCTGTTCGAGGACGACCCCGACGGCCACATGGTCTTCGGTCTGGACCGCTGGGACGCCGACGCCAAGGCACCCCGCAAGCTGGAGATCCTCTCCTCCCGGGTCCTCCAACCCCGTGAGATACCCGACCGGGCCGACACCCCCGAGGAAGCCGTCCCCATCGCCCTGGAGCGCGACGGCGGCCGCCTGGAGCTGCCCACGCTGGCCCGCCTCCTCGGCCTCGACCAGACCGCGGCCCGCGAAGCGGTCGGAGAGCTCGCCTTCGACGACCCGGCCACCGGCCGCCTCGAAGCCCGCGCCTCCTACCTGTCCGGCAACGTCCGCCGCAAGCTCGCCGAAGCCAAGGCGGCCGCCGCCGAGGACCCCAAGTACCAGGCCAACGTCGCCGCCCTCGAACGCGTCGTCCCCACCGACATCCGCGCCAAGGACATCCGCGTCAAAATCGGCGCCCCCTGGGTGCCCACCGACGTCTACGAAGGGTTCCTGCGCCACCTCGGCCTGTCCAACGGCGCCGTCAGCAACCTCGGCGGCTCCCGCTGGAAGGTCGTCGGCACCGACTCCGGTGAGATCGCCACCAAGGTGTGGGGCATCCCGCGGCGCAGCGCCTACGACATCTTCGACTCCCTGCTGCACCAGCGCCTCATCACCGTTGTCGAGACGCAGCGCCTGCCCGACGGCACCGAGAAGAAATTCGTCAACCAGAAGGCCACCTCGGCCGCCCGCGCCAAGGCCAAGGACATGGCCCGGGAGTTCCAGAAGTGGGTCATGTCCGACCCGCAGCGCGCCGTGCGCCTGGGCCGCATCTACAACGACAAGTTCAACTCGATCGCGCTGCGCGACTACGACAGCAGCCCGCTCACGCTGCCCGGGATCCGGACCGGCTGGCGGATGCGCCCGCACCAGAACGCGGCCATCCGCCGGATCGTCCAGGAGCCCACCACTCTCCTCGGGCACGTCGTCGGCGCCGGAAAGACCGCCACCATGGTCGCCGGCGCCATGGAACTGCGCCGCACCGGCCTCGCCAAGAAGCCGTCCATCGTGGTCCCGAACCACATGCTGGAGCAATTCTCTCGCGAAGCCGTCGCCCTTTATCCGGGCGCGAAGGTGCTGGCGATTTCCCGAAAGGACCTGCACCGGAAGAAGCGCCGCAAATTCATCGCGAAGATCGCGGGCGGCGACTGGGACATCGTCGTCCTCACCCACGACGCCTTCAACGCCATGCCCATGACCCCTGCCACTCAACAGGGCTACATGGACAAGGAGTTGGCGCTGCTGCGTGAGCAGATCGTCAAGCTCAAGGAGCGGGACGGCAAAAGTCCCACCCTGAAACAAATGGAAACCGTGCTCGCCAATCAGGAGGCGAAACTCGCAGAGAATCTGGAAAAGCTCAAGGACGAGCGCGGCATTTTCTTCGAGAACACCGGAATCGACTATCTCTTTGTCGATGAGGCGCACGAATACAAAAATTTGCGGACGATTTCGAATCTTCCGGGTGCGGCGATCGAAGGTTCCGGGCAGGCCACCCAGCTCCACATGGCCCTGGGATACCTGCGCCGGCACAACGAGTCCGGCCGCGTCGCGACCCTGGCCACCGGCACCCCCATCGCCAACAGCGTCACCGAGGCGTACGTCCTCATGCGGTACCTGGCGCCGGAGATCCTCGAAGACGCCGGGATCGAGGACTTCGACTCCTGGGCGGCCACCTTCGGTGAGGTCGTCACGAAGCTGGAGCAGGCCCCCGACGGCAGCGGCGACTACCGCGAGAAGGCCCGCTTCGCCAAGTTCTTCAACGTGCCCGAGCTGCTGGTGGGCTACCGGACCTTCGCCGACATCCAGACCGCCGCCGACCTGGGCCTGCCCACACCGACGGTGCGGGCCGGTGCCAACGGGCGCCGCGGCGAAGTCGTCGCCATCCCCGCCTCCGCCGAGCAGCGCCGCTATGTCGCATCCCTGGCGGACGAGGACTGGATCAAGAAGCCGGGCGGGGTCCTCAAGGCGATCGGGGCCGCGTCCCGGGCCGCGATCGACATGCGGCTCCAGGGCGGGTCCGGGCACGAGGGCGGCAAGCTCGACGCCGCCGCCCAGCAGATCGCGAAGATCTACGTCGAGCACAAGGACACCGTCTACCCGGTCTCCCGCAACAACCTCACCCCGCAGGAACTCCCCGGCGCCCTGCAGCTGGTGTTCCTGGACGACGGCACCCCCGGCTCCACCGGCCAGAACCCCTTCAACTCCTACGAGGCCATGCGCGACCTCCTGGTCGAGCAGGGCGTCCCGCGGGAGAAGGTCCGCTTCATCCACGAGGCCAAGGACGACAAGGCCAAGGCGAAGCTGTTCGAGGAGGCGCGCTCCGGGAAGATCGCCGTCCTGATCGGGTCCACGGCGAAAATGGGCACCGGCACCAACGTCCAGGACCGGGCCGTCGCCCTTCACCACGTGTCCTACCCGTGGCGTCCGGCGGACATGGAGCAGCGCGACGGCCGCATCGAACGCCAGGGCAATCTGCACGGGGCGAACATCCCCGCCGCCCCCGGGGGCCCGGCCGAAGACGTGCGGATCCTCTACTACATCACCGAGGGCACCTTCGACGAATTCCGCCTGGGCATCCTCGAAGGCAAGGCCGTCTTCATCAACCAGCTCGCCCGCCGCGACTTCAAGGCGCGCGAGATGGAGGACATCGGCGACATCGCCGTGTCCATGGGCACCTTCCGTGCCATCGCCTCCGGCAACCCCGCCATCGCCGAGCGGGCCCAGGCCCAGAGCGAACTGGTGGAACTCCAGCGCCTGTCCGCCGACTGGTACGAGCAGCAGCAGGACCGCCGTCAGCGCATCGACTACCTCACCGGCCGCATCGCCGGCCTGGAGGCGGCGCTGCCCGGGATGCGCGATGCCCTCACGCGGCGCCGCGACATCAGCGGCGACGGGTTCGAGGCCGTGCTCGACGGCGTCGACTACCGCAGCCGCCCCGAGGCCGCGCAGGCCCTCGGCGAGCGGATGGCGGCCCTGGCCAAGGACACCCGCCGGCGCGAAGGCAGCACCCGGCTCGGCGAGATCGGCGGTGTCGGTGTCCTCGCCGACATCGAGTACGACCGCGACGGCAACCGGCTGCTCCGGCTCCGCCTCGACCACGCCCCCGCCTACACCGGCACCGCGTTCCCCGAGACCCGCGGCCTGTGGTCCGCCCGCAAGGTGGACGACACCTCGGGCCGCGGCGGACTTCAGTCCCTGGAGAACCTGCTCCGGTCCCTGGACTCCGACGTCGACAAGCGACAGGCCGAACTCGACGGCGCCCGGCGCTCGCTCCGCGACGCCAAGACCTACCTCCAGGAGGGCACCAGCCCCTACGAGGAGGCCGCAGAGGCCACCGAGCGCCGCGTCCAGGCCCTCGGCGAGCTCGTCATGCGCCATCAGGAGGCCCGCAAACTCACCGACCGCATCAAGGCAGTCGGACCCAACCCGGACGCCGCCAAGTTGCGGAAGCGCCTGAAGGAACTCCAGCAGGAGACCGCTCTCCTGGAGAAGATGGCCGCCGAGGACCGCGCAAAAACGATTCCTCAGCCCGAAGCCGCCGGCCCCGAGGAGACGACACCGGCCGAGGCCGCACCCGCGGTGCGGCAGTGGCGGCCGGGCAGCCTCCCCGACGACCAGCTCGACCAGGAACTGCAGGAGATCGAAGGCGCCATCACCGACGGCACCGCGGACGACGCCGCGGTGGACCGGCACGCCACCCTCACCGCCGAGCGGGCCCGCCGCACCCGCGCCGCCCGCCCCCAGACCACGCCGGAAGCCGCACCAGCCGAACGGAACACCGACGCACCTGCGCCGCAAACCGCACCGCGGCCGCCCGCCGACTCCTCCCCCGCACCGAACCGCACCGCACCCCCCACCCCGGACCCGCGTCCGGCACCGGACCCGGATCCCACAGACCCGGCGCCCGAGTCGCCCGACACGGAACAGGACACCACCCCGGCCCCGGCCCCGGGCCCGGTCGAAGCCACGCCGCCTGCCGAACAGCCGACGCCGGACCCCGGCGACGGTGCTGATGAGCGGCCCGCAACGGACGGCCCAGAGGCAGAGCCGGAAGCCGGGCCGGACGCCGAGCGCCCGTGGGCCGAGGGCGACGAAGTCATCACGCCCCGCGGCCCGGGAACCCTGACCCACGTCGCCGACAACGGCTACGGTCTGGCCGAGACCGAAGCCGGCACCTTCCCCATCGCCCTGGCCGAGCTGCGCCGCCCCGGCGAGGACACCTCACAGGCCGACCGGGAGAAGGCCGCCAACGCCGAAGCCAAGCGGCAGCAGGAGGACGCCTGGCTCGCATCCGCCGCCACCCCCGAGGGCGCACCGATCCGCAGCATGGAGGACTACCGGCTGGCGGACCTCGACGTGGACGCCGGCCACGGCTCCGTCATGCGCGACGGACGGATGGTCGCCTGGATCCGCGCCCGCTCCCCCAAGGGCACCGCGGTCTGGCTGGCGCAGGACGCCCGCGGCGGCCGACCCCAGCGCAGCGCACTGCGCATCGATGAGGACAACCGCGGCCAAGGCATCTACCGGTCCATCGCCGAAGCGGCCTGGACCGCCGCCTACAACGCCGACAGCAGCGCCGATCCGTCGAGGGGCGCCGGGGTGACCCGGCCCGAGGACATGCGCGGCGTGATCCTCGGAAGAGCCCTGACCCAGGCGCAGTTCCGTGAGCTCGAAGACCTGGCGAAGCGGTGGGAGCGCGGCGACGACGAGGAACTGCGATACGTCGCCCGCAACTACTACGGCGGGCAGGTCTCCGCCCGGCAGATGCGGCACGCGGCCGACGCCGTCGACCGCGAAGCCGACACGCTCGACCTGGACACCGCGGACGGCCGGAGGAAGGAGAAGCTCTACCGGGGACTGGCCCAGGGCATCAGGCGGCAGGCCCGAGCGCTGGAGGCCGAGTCCACCATGCCGCCGCCCGGCGAGCCCGACCCGTTCAGCACCCGCGACGACTCCCCCGACACCGATTCCGCACCCGACCCCCAGGAGGACGGCGGGGAGGACGACAGCGAGAACGAAGGCCCCGACACCTCACCGGAGCCGGACCCCGCATCGGACGAAGAGCGCCCCGGCAGCGCCTCGGAGGAGGGCCGGGAGCCCACACGCAGGCCGCGGGAGGACGACCGCGGGGGCCGGGACGGCGGCGACGAGCCGCCGAACCCGCCGTCCGGAGCCACCGGCCCGGCCGACGACGACGATCGTGAGGACGACGACCGCGAAGGAGACGGGGAAGGCGACTCCCCCACCCCCGAGGGGCCGGAACAGGGCGACGACGACCGCGAGCCGAAGGACGACGAGCCCCAGGAGAGGCGTCGGCGCCCCAACTCCCGAGACCGCAACCGGCGTGACCGAGAAAGGGACTCCGGCCGCCCCGCCGGGCCGCGGCCGCGCGTCCCGGACACCGACCGCCGCAACCGCCGCGACGACGATGACGATGACAACGAGGGTCGCCGCGCTGTGGACCCGGGCGGCCCCGAGCGGCTGCGGGAACTGACCGGCCGCTACCGCTCCGGCGGTGCGCCCGTCCCCGCCGGAGCCGACCCGGACGCCCACGCCCGCTACCTGCGGGGCCTGGCCGACAACGACTCGCTGACCCTGTCGCCCGACGGGGGCCTGATCACCTGGACCAACAGCAACGACGCCGGCACGTGGCGGTACGGGCACGCGGCCAGCGGTCTGCACCTCGAAGGGTGGCAGGCCGACGGCAGCGCCATCGGCGGCCGGGAAGGAGCCCGCCGCCTGGCGGGCGCGTACGAACGGCTCCTCGACCGGGACGGTCGGGCCATCGACTGGGCGGCGCCGCAGCTCGACCCCCAGGCCCTGAAGACGTGGCGTGACGAGCAGGGCAACCCGCTCACCACCGCCGTCGACCAGGCGCGCCTGCGAGCAGCCGGAGCAGACGCCCCCGAGGTTCCGCCCGCTTCGGATCGCCCCGAAGCGCCCACAGCAACCGAGAGCGGCCCGAGCGCGGGGTCCACCGACACCGAGCCGGACGGCAGGCCGGACACCACAGCCGCGACCAGCGGGCCCGCCCCCACCGGCCGGAACACCCCCCGCGACACCGGCACACCGGGCGGCACGGAAACCGGTCGCCGGGAGGGCGCCGCACCCGGATCCCGGTATGCCGTCAACGCCACCGGCAGCACCGACGCCGGCACCGTCAACGGCCGCCGCGTGCCCACCCATCGGGAGATGGAGCAGTACGAGGACGGCCCCGACCGGGTCATCAGCCGCGACGGGGAGCAGGCCCTGTTCGGCTCCCCCGAGGAGATGCTGAACCTCGCCGGCGAGGGGTTCGTCCCGTCTCCGCTGCTGCGCACCGACGGCGGGGGGCAGGTGTGGCGGGACGGGCGCCGGATCGGCGGTATCTCCCGAGACGGCGACGGCGCGGACCGCCCCTATCTCAGCGAGGGCCCCTTCACCCGCAACCCGCTGGTCTTCCGTACCCGTGAGGCCGCGGTCGCGCACCTGGTGCTGCGGGACATGGAGCGCGGCGAGCCCGACCTCGCCGTCGTCCACCCCGATCTGGCGGCCACGCTGGCCGGTCCCGACGTCCTCGCGGCGTTCCCCTCCGACACCGACCCCACCCGCGGGCCCGACTCCCTCCTGGACAACCCCGAAGACCTGGAGCGGTACCGGGCCCTACGGCGCCTCCTGGACCAGCTCGGTGCCGGTGTGACGCCCAGCGGCAACGTGGCCGACGACCTGGCCCGCCTGCACGCCGAGGCGCGGTGGCTCGACGGGGCGCACTCCGAGGAACGGGGGCCCGGCCGCACGCAGCAGCCCGTCACGGGGGCGGGGTGGCTGGCGGACAGGGCCGGCGAGTACCTGGACGTGCTGCGCCCGGAGGATCCGCGGGCCGAGCACCACGACGCGGCCCGCAACCGTGCGGCCCGCCAGTTCCTCGACCGGCTGCTCGCCGACGGCGACCCGGACACCGCCGAGCGCGTCCCGGCGGACCGGATCCGTGCCGGTGATGTCGTCCGGCTCGACGGCCGGGTCATCAGCCAGGGCCCCGGCTTCCGCGGCAGCGGTATGGGGTTCGTCGTCGGCGAGCCCGAGAAGGCCACCCTGACGATCCCGGGCCGCCCGCAGGAGAGGGCGATGCGCATCACCATCTCCACCGAACCGTTCGGCCCTCGCGACCCCCGGTACAACCACACCTTCCTCATCCCCGTGGACGGCCCGTCCGGCCTGCGGCTGGCCCGAGCCGAGGACACGGATCTGCCCTTCGAGCAGCACCGCTACGGCCGCCAAGGACAGACCCCGGCCCCGGCCGCCCCGGCACCGGCCGCCGACGCGCCTTCGCCGCGCCCCACCGACGGCGAAGACCGCCCGGGACCCGACGAGACCGACACCCCTACCCCTACCCCTGCCCCTGCCCCCGCAGTGGCCCCGGCCCCGGCGGGCGGTGCGCGGGCCGGAGTCGGTCGGGCCCCGGGCTCCCCGGCCCGGACCGCCGACGCTCCGCCCGGGCCCCGGCCGGAGGAGGAACAGCCCGGCACCGGGGACGCCTCTGCGGGCCGCCGCCGACCGGCCGCCCCCACCAGCACCTCCGACGCCGACCCGGACGCCCCGGCCGAGCCCGAGGAGATCGGTGGCCGCCCGGCGGAGTGGGTGAAGATCTCCGACCTGGTGCTCGGTGACCTCGCCCGCGTCGAAGGCATCACCTCCGGCGGCACGCCGCGGGTGGCCGCCGGGTACGTGGTCGACGGCCCCCGCGAGATCAACACGGTCGTCAAGAGACGGCTCCAGGGCATGCACCGCGTGCTGATCTCCGACACCCCCGACGGCCGCGGGCATCGGACCCCGGTGTGGGTCGTGCCGGACGCCGCCGTGGCCCGCGCCACCCGCGACACCGCCGACCAGGGCCCGCAGGAGCCGCTGACGGGCGCTGACTCCACCGTCCTGACCGGCAACCTCTCCGAGCGGGTGCCCACCGACCGTGCGGGCGTCGCCCTGTTCCCCGGATCGCTCGTGACCGACCCCGACGGTCGCGAAGGCATCGTCACCGGCGCCAACGCCGGGGCGGTGCGTGTGCAGTTCGGCGACGACCGCACCGACGACGCCCACGCCCCGACCTCCCTGACGGTGACCGACGGCGGGGCCGCCCGCGCGGCCGGATGGTCGCCGGACGGGCAGCGGATCCGCTCCGGGGCGATCGTCCACGAGCGCGACGGACGCCCGCTGGGCACGGTCGAGGTCGTGGACGGCGACACCGTCACCGTCGCGACCCCGCAGGGCCCGCAGGAACGCCCGGCCGCCGAACTCGGCGTCGCCCGACAGATACCGGCCCCGGGCGCGCCCGATGCCGGGGCCCGCCTGGACCGGGTGCCCGCCCAGGACCTGGTGGCGGACCGGGACACGATCCTCGTGGACGGCCCGGACGGCTTCGCCCCCGCCCTGGTCACCGGGATCGAGGCCGTCTCACCCACCCACACCCGGATCACCGCCGTGGACACCACCACAGGCGAGATCCACGACCTCCACGGCCGCCCCGACGGCGTCTACATGCGGGTGTCCGGTCCCGACGGCGGCCCCGTCGACCTCGGCCCGAACGACGTCCCCGACCGCACCGGGCCCGTTCGCGAGACGGGCCCGGCCCCCGAGATCCGACCCGTCTCCGAACCCACCGTCGCCCCGCAGCTCGGCCCGGCCGAACGGGCGGCCGTAGCCGACCGCGGCCGGACTGCGGCCGACAGCGACGACGCCACCCAGGGCGGCGCCCGCATCGGCCAAGGGCTGCCGGTCACCGCCGGACAGGCCCAGGCCGTCGCCGAGGGTCTGCGCCACGACGCCGACCCCGACACCCCCGAGGGCCGCGCCGCCCAGCGCGCCGCAGACGCCCTCGATGCCGCCGCCGGAATCCCCACCTCCCCCGACCCGGCCCCGGAGCCGGAGCCCCGACCCGGCACCATCGCCGGCGTCGGCGTCGGCGTGGGTGACACCATCGCCCTGCCCGACGAGTTCAACCCCGAGACCCTGACCGCCTACCGCGTGACCGACATCGAGGAGGCCCCCGCCGGAATCCGGGTCCTGACCATCGAGGACGGCGACGGGCTCCGCTTCACCCGTCCCCTGCCCGGCGCCACTGCCCTCCACCAGCTTCCCGACCCCAACCCGCCCACCCCCGACACCGACCCGGCCCCCGCCGACCCGGCCCCCGACTTCGAGGAACTCCGCCGCCAGTACACCGACACCGTCATCGAGTCCGTCATCGACAGCGCCCTCCAGGGCGCCCTCACCCCCGGCTCCATCCATCAACTCCGCGAGCAGATCGCCGCGCAGGTCGTCCCGGCCCGACTCGCCGGGGCCATGCGGCGGGCCCGCCGCGCCACCCTGGCGGCCATCGACGGCACCGGCATCGAAGGCGAAGCCCGCGACGAGCAGGTACGCCTGCTGCGGCCGGCGGCCGCCCGCGCCCGCCGGGACGCGATCCGGGCCGTCCTGCGCACGATCAACGACCTCGAACCCCTGCCGGACGAGTCGCAGGAGGACACCGCCCGCCGCGCCGCGGACCTCCTCCGCCTGATCCCCGAAGCCCTCCGCACCCGCCCCACCCCGACCCCCGATGCCGGCGGTGACGGGGTGCAGGAAGCCGTCACCGACCACGTGCAGGGGCCGTTGGAGGAGGCACTCCGGGAAGCCGGCCGGAACAGGCCGCTCACCGGCCGCCGTCAGGCCGCCATCCTGGAGCGGTTCGCCGCGGAGGTGGCCGCCTCTCGGCAGGCCGCCGCCGACCGCATCCTCGCGGGCCTGCCCACCCAGCGGCGGCGCCCCGGGGTCACCGTCCAGGTGTTGGCCGCGCTGGCCCTGCTGGCCCGCAAGCTCATCGCGCTCGTCGCCGCGTTCCTGAAGGCCCTGGCCGAGCTGTGGCGCCGCGGCCGCGCCCACCTCCAGGCGGTCCGGGCCCGCATCAGCCGGTTCCGCCGCACCCTGATGCAGCGGATCCGGTCGTGGCCGGAGTCCCGCCGCCTGCGCCGCCTGGCCGCCGCCACCGACCTTCCCGCCGCGGGCGACGGGCTGCCCCTCGCCGACCGGGTCGCGCACTGGAGCCGGCTTCTTCCGGCCCCGGGCCGCTTCGGCCAGGTCTCCAGGCGCACCCGCTGGTACCGGCCCGCCTCCCGGGACCAGTTGGACGCCCGCCGACTCCCCCCGGTCCAGGACTCGGTCCGCTGGGGCGCGGACCGGGCCGTGGACGGCGGCCCCGGCCCGCAGGCCCTGCGCCACCTCGCCGCGGTCCGGGCCGCCGGGCAGGACGTCGACACCGACCTGGCCTCCCGGCTCACCGCGGCCGCTCCGGAACTCGGCGACGACCCGCACGGCCTGGTCCGCGCGGCCACCGGCTACGTCGACAGCGCCGAACGCCGTGTGCGCGACCTGGAAGCCGCCGGCGGCGAGGACGCGGAGGCCGAGATCGCGGCCGCGCGAGCGGAGGCGGCCCTGGCACGGCAGGAAGCCGACCGGCTCACCGCCTCCTACGCGGCAGCACTCCCGGGCGCGGTCCGTGACACCCTCGCCGAGCTCCGCGAGATGGGGCAGGGGCCGACCGCCACCCTGGCGATCGCCTCCGGCAGCGACCCCGAGGCCGCCCGCGCCCTCCGCGAGATCGCCGAGTTCCTCCCCCGGGACTGGATCGCGGCCGTGGACGACCAGGCCCTGACCGCCCTCACCGGCACCGAAGGCGGCTACCGGGCCCCCCATCGGACCGCGACCGTCGCGGACCTCGCCGACGGCGGCCGCCGAACGGCCGCCTACGCACTGCTGGCCCACCTCCAGCAGCACCACCCCGACCTGCTGGCCGCCCAGGAAGCGTTCCACTTCACCCGCACCCACCGCGGGCGGGTCGGGGCCCGGCGCCGCACCGACCTGGACCGGCTCCTGGACCGCCTCTTCGGCGGCCGCACCGTCCGCGAGGACACCGGAGGGATCGTGCCGATGGGCTGGGCGAGCCTGTTCTCCGGCGACTGGTACAAGGACGACGACCTGCGGGCATTCCTCCTCGGACTGCTCGCCACCCGGTAGAAGGAGACAACGCATGAGGGTGACGGGCACCTGGGACGACGGCACCGCCTACGACGTACAGATCACCGACGGGGCGGTGACCGGCTCACGCCGGATCCGTGCGCTGGTCGGCCAGTTCACCGGGAAGCCGGTGCTGCTCGGCCCGCTCGGGCCGCAGCGTCCGGTGTCGGTCACGGACGGCGCGACGGTGTTGGGCCTGCTGCGCCGGCACACGACGGTGGTGGAGGTCAGACCGTGATCGCGAAGACCCACAGGTGCGGGTCGGCCCCGGGGATGATCGCGTAGTGGACGATGGCGGTGCGGGTCGAGATGACCCGCACCGTGTCGTCCATCTCGTATTTGTCGGCCTGCGGCCACGCCCACGGATCGGCACAGGCCCGCAAGACCGCTTCGTGCAGCTCCTCGCGCACAGGCACGGGAAGTTCCCGGATCGTCTGCCCGACATGGGCGGCGAACCGGGCCGGAATCGCGCTCACCGCCCGAAGACCTCGTCCATCGTCATGGCCCCGTCCTCGGACCGGCCCTCGCTCTCCCACCGCCGGTATGCACCGCGGGCCAGCTCCAAGGCCAGCGCCTCACGGTCGGCGCCCTCCGGCCCCTGGGCCGCGCGCAATACGGCCACCACGTACGCGTCCACCTGCAATCCGGACCGTCGGGCCTGCTCCTCGACCCGGCCCGCCAGCTCGGGATCCACGGAAACCGTCAACACCGTCATGCTTCGAGGGTAACGAGCGGCCCGCCGCAGCGGGAGGGGATCGGCCCGAGACGTAAGGGGACCGGCCGCCGGACCCTCCCGGCTGTGGACTACGCATACGCCGTGAAGGCGCTCCCCCGGCCCGACGATCCGCAGCCCGAGGAACCGGTGGCGCCCCCCGAGCCGAACCCGCCGCGGGAGGACGACGCGCGTCCGTGGGCAGGCGACCTCTACGACGAAGGCGACGAATCCGACCCCGCTGCCGCCTTCGCCGCGTTCTCCGGCCAGAGCGGCGAACAGGCGTGGCTGGACAAGGCGGAGGACGGCACGCTGACCGGCTGGCTGCGCGACGAGACCGGGCAGGTGTACCGGTACGCGGACCCGGATGCTTGGGCCATCGACGTGGACGATGCCGGGATGGCCCAGACAGGCGGATCAGGGCAGGGCGCGGTCGAGCCTGGGGCCGGTCCGGACGGGGCCGAGGGTGCCGCGGAGCCCGCCGCGGCGGAGCCGGGGGAGGAGACGGGGGTGGAGTTCGCGACCGCGGACGACGTGGTCCTCCCGTCGGAGTCCGGCCCGCCCGAACCGGGGTCGGAAGAACCTGCGGACGAGGACGAGGAGGACGACGACGAGGGGTTCCCCAAGGGTGGCAAGGTGCCGCGCTAGCAGTCTCCGGCTCCGCGCCCCACACCCGTTCTGTATGCCCCTCGCCGTTCCCACCGCTCGCTAGTCCGCGGCCCGGCACGGGCCCGTCGTCCCGACCCGGCCCTCCAATGGGGGCCGGGACAGTAGCAGTGCGGCGCCCCCACGGTGCAGGTCCCACCTGAAGGAGGACCCGCACCGTGGCTCGCAGCACTCCCCCCAGCCCAGGCCGTACCAGGCCGCCCCGCCGCCGGGGCGTGATCCGGGCCATCTTCGCCGTGACCGGCGTCGTGGACGAGGTCAACGACCTGATCGTGCCGGGCGCATTCACCCGCACCCTCGCCACCCGGCGCGTCAAGGCGGTCTGGCATCACGACTGGACCAAGCCCGTCGGCACGGTCCTCGACGTCGAGGAGTGGAAGCCCGGCGACCGACGGTTCGCCTCCATACCCGGCGGCGCCGTCTGGCCCGCGGCGGCCGGCGCCCTGGTCGCCACGATCGCGTTCAACCTGCGCACCCGCCGGGGCCGGGAAGCCTACGAGCAGGTCCGGCAGTGGCACGACAACGGCGAAGCCGCGTTCTCCATCGGCTACAAGGTCACCTCCGGCGGAGCCTCCAAGCGCCACGACGGCATCCGCGTCATCCACGACCTGGAGCTGTACGAGGTGAGCCCCGTCCTGCACGGCGCACACCCGATGACCCGGTCCCTGGAGGTCAAGGCCGTCACCGACGGCCCGCCCTTGGAGTACAAGAGCACATGGTCGGCGGTGGAGCTCAAGGCCGCCGAATCCCAGACCGGGCGCGGCGTGATGGTGGCCCTCCAGGTGCCCGAGGACATCGCGGCGCAGCTCGCCCGGCCGGACGGCACCGCGCCCGAAAGCCTGCACGTCACCCTCGCCTACCTCGGGGCCGCCGACGCCCTCGGCGGGAACCCGGACGACCTCGGCGACCTCGTGGCCCAGGCCGTCACCGGCGCCCCTGCCCTGTCCGGGAGCATCGGCGGCATCGGCCGGTTCCCGGACGCCGGAGACGGCGAGCCGGTCTGGGTCCCGGTGGACGTGCCCGGCCTCGCCGAGCTGCGCCAGCGCATCGTGGACGCCTTGAGCACCTCCGTGTACTCGGGGAGCCTGCGCTCCGAGCACGGCTTCACCCCGCACATCACCCTCGGCTACGACCTGGCCGATGTCGCACCGGTCCCCGCGACCCCGATCGAGTTCACCCAGGTCGCAGTGGTCCTCGGCCCGGACACCCGACTCGTGCCGCTGTCGGCCCCCGAACGGGACCCGGAACCGGGCGGCTTCGAAGCGAAGTCCGCAGCCGACATCGTCCTCGAAGCCAAGGCCCTGTCCCCGTCCGCCCCACCCACCCCGGGCCGCGACGGCGGCCGGTCGGCAGCCAGGGCCGTCCTCGAAGCCAAGTCCGCTCCCCTACCCCCGGAGGAACCCGTGCCCGCCCCCCTGCCCTGGTCCTACGAACAGCTCCGTGACCGCCTCTCCGACGCCGCCCGCACCCTGCTGGGCGAAGGCGACGGGTACGCGGTGGTCGAGGCGACCTACCCGGACCACGTGATCGTCTCGGTCGGCCCCGACGACCCGACCACCTACTCGATCCCCTACACCGCCACCGCCCGAGGTGTGGATCTGGGAGTCCCGGCCCCGGTGGAGCTGACCACCGTGGCCGTGCCGGTGACCGGCGAGCAGCGCCCGGTGGAGGGCGACGAGGCGATCGAGGCCCGGTTCATCCAGCCGACGGCCTCCGCACTCCGCGGGGCCACCGCCCTGATCGGAGTGTCCGGCGCGGGCCCCGGTCACCTGGAGTCCCTGAAGCCGACGATCACCGGCCTGTTGACCAGCCTCCGGGAGAAGGGCCTCCCCATCCCGGACATGGACGACGACCAGGCGCCCGAGGGCTCGTCCCTCGACCTGTGGGCCGACGAGGACGACGAGTTCGAGGTCACGGACGGCTGGTCGGACGACGACCCCGACGACATCGAACCGGCGGCCTCCGATGAGGCCGCCGCGGGGGACCCGGGCGGCCCGGGAGAGGACGTGCCCCCGGGCGAGGCTGCCGACCCTGACCACGTTCCATCCGGCCCCGACGATGCCGCACCCGACGACGAGGAAGAGGAGATGGTCCGCCTGGAGCCGGACGAGGTCAAGGCGATGCTGGCCTTCCTCACCCTGTGACCTGCGGAAAGACCGTGCCGAGCCGCAGTCGGGACTCCGTGCCCGCCTGCCCGAGACGGTAGTGCCCTCACTGCTCTGGAATCCGCCTCGCGTTGAGGCGTCCCGGTGCTGGCCGGGCGAGCGACGCGCGCCATCGCCCGCCCAGCACAGGAGAGAGCACACCCCATGGCCCAGGCCAACGACAAGAGCCTCATCCGCTCCCTGAAGTCCCAGCTCGCCGAGAAGAGCGCAGAGGCCGAGCGCATCGCAGGAACGTTCCGGGAGGAGGACGGCGCTTTCGTCGTCTCCACCGAGCAGCGCACCGCCTACGTCAAGGCAGTCCGGGACGCCCAGGAGATCAAGGGCCTCCTCGACGCAGCCACCAACGCCGACGACCTGACCGGCTACCTCGACGCCCCCGACAGCCGACCGGCCGCGGGCGAGTTCTACGGATCCCCTCCGGGCGCCGAGGCCAAGAGCCTGGGTGAGATGTTCGTGGGGTCCGAGGCATACAGGCGGGCCGCAGCCAGCGGCTTCAAGGACCGCCCCTTCATCCGTGCCGAGATGGAGGGGAAGTCGATCTTCAGCCTCTCCGCCGGTACCCACACCCACCAGGCTCTCGGCGGCGTTCAGGACCTCGGCATCACCGAGGCCCAGCGCCGCAAGATGCACATCCGCGACCTGTTCCCTGCCGCCAAGACCAAGAACGCCGTTCTCCTCGGCATCCGAGAGACCGGCTGGGTCAACAACGCGGCGCAGGTCGCGGAACGCCGGGCCGCCGACGGAGTGTCCGCGCCGACCGGCCAGGACAGCGACGTGTTCGGCCGGGCCCCGCGCTCGAAGCTGAAGCTGGAGCCCGTGGCGTTCCCTATCGCCGAGATCGCACACATGATCGATGGCCACAAGAACATCCTGAGCGACGAGCCGCGCCTCAAGCAGTTCATCAACTCCAGGCTCGTCGAGGGCATCAAGTTCGCCGAGGACTACGACCTGCTCCACAGCGTCGGCGGCGACGGCACCAGCATCACCGGACTGTTCAACACCCCTGGCGTCCAGCAGTACAGCGGCAAGAGCACCGACAAGTACTCGATCCAGATGCGACGGGCCATGACCAAGGCCCTCCTGGCCGAGTACGAGCCGACGGGCGTCGTCCTCTCCCCGTCCATGTGGGAGGAGGTCGAGGTCGAGACCGACGACACCGGCGCCTTCCGTGTGGCGCTCCAGGTCGCCGTCGGCGCCCAGAAGAAGGTCTGGCGGATCTCCGTTGTCGAGACCACGGCCATGCCGGACGGGCAGTACCTGCTCGGCGCATTCGGTTTGGGCGCCCAGTTGTTCGACCGAGAGAACGTCTCCGTCACCGTATCGAGTGAGAACTCGGACAACTTCGAGCGTGGCGTTCTGACGTTCCGCGCCGACGAACGGGTCGCCCTCGAAGTCTCTCGCCCTGAGGCCTTCGTGATCGGCAGCTGGACCACCCCCACGGTCTGACGGCTGCTCTGAGCACAGACGCAAAGCGGGGCCGGGCCGTACGGTCCCGGCCCCGCCCCCATTGCAGAGAGCGAGGACTGTCGTGGCAGACGCCAGCAGGCTGATCGCGGCCCTCACACAACTCGCCGAAACCCCGGCCGCCTCGCGCGGGCCCAGGTGCACAGTCGGCACGATCCTCGACACACTCGACGTGGACACCACGAGCAAGGTCCGGGAAGTCCTCGACAACCCCGTGATCTCGTCCACCCAGATCGCGGACGTCCTGACCGGCAGCGGCCACCCCGTTCAGGCTCCCGCCGTCGCCCGGCACCGACGCCGCGGCGGCACCAACGGATGCAGGTGCCCGCGATGAGCCTCACCGACGATCTCAACGCGCTCCTCGCCCCCGCGTCCGCCGGGCAGAGCATGCCCCCCGAGACCACCCGCCCCGCCACGACAGCACCCAAGGGGTGGGAACCGGGCGTGCGGTACGAGCCCGGCGGCAGCATGCTCGTCACCGCCCCCGCCGCAGAAGCCCCACCCCAGGACGAGACCGGATGGCGGGCCCGCGTAGAGGCACTGGGCCTGGCCGTACCGGACGGCTACCGAGTCCGTCTGGTCGAGGCCCGCCACGACCCGGCAGCGTGGCACCGAGACGCCCACGGCGAGGACGCCGTCACCCGACCCGTATGGCGATGCCGCTACCTCATCGAGCCCACAGCACCCGGCTGGTCTTCGGCCGAGGACCTCAACGCCCTGATCCGGGACGTGATGCGGCGCCGCCGCCGGCCACGCACCGCTCCGGACCATGCGGCTCGGGCCCTCGCCGTCGTGTACGCCGACCCGCAAGCCGGAAAGGTGGGCCGGGACGGCGGCACGAAGGAACTCGTCGGCCGCATCGCCGACCGCTTCGACCGCCTGGACGACCACCTGCGCGACCTCGCGAAAATCGGCCGCGCCCCGGACTCGGCGTACTGGCTCGACGCCGGTGACTGCATCGAAGGCTTCGAGAACGTGACCAGCCAGGCGTTCACCAACGACCTGACCCTCACACAGCAGGTCCGCGTCCACCGACGCCTCACCTTCGAGGGCCTCGATCGGCTCGCCACAGCCTTCCCCCGCGTCGTCGCGGCGACCTGCGGCAGCAACCACGCCCGGATCCGCCGCGGGAAGGATGCCGTCGGCCCTCCGGAGGACGACTGGGGCATTGAAGTGCTCTCCCAGGTCGCGGACGCATACTCGAAGAACGCCGACGCCTACGGCCACGTCTCGTTCGTCACCCCGGAACCATGGCGTGACACCGTCTCCCTCGACATGGCCGGGACCATTGTCGGCCTGAACCACGGCCACCAGTACCCCCGCCCGGAGAAGGCCGCGGACTGGTGGCGGGGTCAGACCTTCGGCCGTCAGCCCATCGCCGACGCGAAGATCCTGGTATCCGGCCACTTCCACCACTTCCGCGCCCAACAGCTCGGCGCCGGGCGCCTGTGGATCCAGGCGCCCACCCTCGACAACGGCTCCGACTGGTACGCCGTGCGCTCCGGAGAGGTGTCCCAGCCCGGCCTTCTCGTGTTCTCCGTCACCGCGGACGGCTGGGACGACCTGCGCATCCTGTAGAGCTGCCCGAGCTAGAAGGGGGCACCCTGGTGGATCTCGGCGGCCATGATGTCCAACTGATCCAGCATGGACTGCAGCCGGCCCTGCCTTTTCAACCACACCCCCGCACTCGTCGGAGCCTTCGCCCCAGCGAACTCAGCTTTCAACTTTTCAGTGCCCAAGCTCTTCACCTTCTTCCTGTGCAGGAAGATTGCCTTTCTGACCTTCTCCTTGCTGTCCCGACTCTGATGGGCGGCGTAGTTCCGCAGGGTCAGCAGGAGTTCCAGAAGGTGGTACCGCTTCTCGTCGGACACGGCCGTGAGCAGGTAGTGGGAGTCGCCCGTGAACTGCTTCATGTCCTTGATCAGCCCGCTTCGCCCCTTGAAGTCGAAGTAGCCGCCCTTGGTGACAAGGTGCTCACAAACCCGCTGGTTCAGGTGCTTGGGGAACTGCGCGTTCGTCGCTTCGCTGAAGGGACCCGTGTCATGGTTCAGAGCCACGATCAGGCACTCCAGCATCAGGTGCTCGAACGCGATCGTGGTCCGCAAGAGGGCGGCCTCGTAGTTCCAGGTGAGTGCCCGTTCGCTGAGCCCGGATGCGTCCGTCTCGTCCAGGTAGTCCCTGATGAGCTTCGTGGTGGTTCTGAACTTGTCCGCGGCGTACTTGCCGCTCTTCTTTCGCCCCATGAACGCAGCCTAGGAGCGGCCGCAGCTCCACGCCCACGTTTCTGCCCGGGACGGTACACACGAACGAGGCACAGCATCGGGGCCCCTACGAACCCCGAAGGAGCAGACCTCATGGGCCTGTACAACGCTGCCGGTGCCCGCATCACGAAGACGGGCTTCCCTGCCACCCCCGTCAGTGATCCGCTGCTCAGGGTCACTGCGGACGTCTACGCGACGCGGACCCACGACGAGGGCACCCGACCGTTCGACAGTCGTGACGCAGTCCCCGAGGGGTCCATCAAGACCCTCAAGTACAAGGCGGGAGCAATCTTGCGGCAGTCGCAGGTCGACGCGCTGTTCCCCCCGGCCACGGTCGCGGCCGTGAGCCCGGCCACGGGCCCGGCGGCGGGCGGGACCGTCGTCACCATCACCGGCTCCAACCTCGACGGCGTCGACAGCGTGAAGTTCGGGGCCACCGCAGGCACCAATCTCAGGGTGTTCTCGTCCGGCCGCCTTCAGGTCACCACCCCCGCGGGCTCGGCCGGGGCCGTGAACGTGATCGTCGGCGATGAGGCAGGCGCCGTCACCAAGACCGCGGGCTTCACCTACGCCTGAGCCGCCTTGCGCGCCGCCGCTGCCCGACCTGGCAGCGGCGGCGCGACCTAAGCCTTCCGGCCGGTCCACAGTCCCTCCTCCACGCCCCAACCGGCAGGAGGAACCGTGCCGCCCCGTACCCGCAAGACCACTTCGGACGACCCCGAGCAGACACCGGAGACCCCCGTGCCCGAGGGCACCACCGAGGTGCCCGAGGACAAGGCGACCCTCCCCCACGAGACGAAGCTCCCGGAAGTCGCCCCGCTCGAACCGCCGCCGGCACCGGAGCCGCTGCCTGAGCCTGACCCGCTGACCACGGCACAGCAACTGCTCCCGGCCCAGCTCGGCGACCGGATCGTGGATGACGCCACCGGAGAGCCGCCGCCGGATCCCGACACCGTGTTCGTGCCGGTGCTCCCGCACGGGAACACCCTGCGATGCAGCGTCCGCCTGATCGAGCACGTGGGCCTGGGTCCCTACCGCTCCCCCATCACCCGGCTGCTGGTGCCGATCGGAGCCGAACTGAAGCGCGGCCAGGCCGCCCGCGTCGTCGCCCGGCTCCACGAACAGCTCGCCCAGGCGCGGTAGGGGGCCGAGGTGTACACCCACTCGAACGCCATCGCGCCCTCGGGGGAAGGTGCGGGCTGATGGCGATTCCTGCTGGCATCGCTGCAGTTCGGGTCACCGGACGGTTCCGGCGCCCCGACGGCACCCCGTACCGCGGCACCGTCGCATTCCAGGCCCCGGTCATGGTGGAGCTGGAGCAGGCCCTCACCGTGATCGCCGGGCGCGCCACGGCAGAACTCGATGCCAACGGTGAGTTCGCGCTGATGCTCGTCGCGACGGACAACCCGGGCATGGATCCCACCGGGTGGGTGTACACCGTCACCGTCGTCCTCGACGACGGCACCGCGCGCACCGGCTCCGTGGCGCTGTCGTCCTCGGTGACCGAGGTCGACATCACCAAGCTGCTCCCCGCCGACCCCGCGCAGCTCAACTACGTCCCGGTCAAGGGCGACCGTGGGGCGAGCATCCTGTCCGGCCCCGCGGCCCCGACGGCCGCTGACGGTTCGACCGGGGACTACTGGATCGACACCACCAAGCCCGACGCCTGGCTGCTGCACGGGCCCAAGAAGGCTTCCGGATGGCCGCAGACAGGTCTGTCGCTCGGGCCCGTCACCACCTGGCGCCTGCGCGACCTGCCCGATCCCGTGACCGCCGAAGCCGTCCACTCCGGTCCCGGCCCCACCATCACCACCGGCCTCGGATCCGCTGCCACCGCCGGGTACATCAAGTACGCCCCGGCACCCGTGGCGCTGTCCGGAACCGACCGGCGCGGGACCTTCACCTGGGCCGGTGCCGGAAACATGTCGATCGGGGTCGGAACGCCCGACAACACCTATGTGCTGCCCCTGTCGCGGTACCCGAACACGTACGCCTCCGGGCAAGCCAACTGGTCTGCGGAGTTCGGCTGCGACGCCGCAACGCTCCAGCTCCGCTTCAAGCACATCTCGCCGGCCACCATGTTCAGGCTGTCCGTCGACGGCCGGAAGCTGACCGACCTGATGCAGCCCTCAGGGGGCAACGTGGCAGGCCAGGGCCTCACCCACCTCATGAGCATCGACTTCGGCAGCCCCGGCCCACGCAGGATCCGGTTCGATTTCACGGCGATGCCCTTCGGCGGGATCTACCTTCCGGCCACCGCGAGCATGTGGGAGGTGCCCCTCCAGGGTGGGCGGTTCATGGTCTTGGGAGACTCCCTCTCCGACGGCTCGGCACACAACCTCGGGGCCGGATGCGGCACCTGGGTGGATCGCGTGGGCCGGATGCTCGGCTGCACCGACATCTGGCGGCAGAGCCGCGGCTCCACCGGCTACGTCGCGGCAGGCTCCACCGCGACCTTCGGCACACGCGCCGAGGTCGACGTGATCCCTTGGGCCCCGGACAGGCTCGTCGTTTGGGGAGGCTACAACGATGCCTCCACCAGCCAGGCACAGATCGCCGCCGCAGCAGCCGCGCTCTTCGACCGCATCAAGACCGCGCTGCCCCGATGCCAGGTGTTCGTGCTCGGCTGCTGGTCCCCCACCGGTACCCCGGCCGCCTCCCACGTCAACACCACCGCCACACTCCGCGCGGCAGCGGCCGCCGCCCGGTTCCCGTTCGTCTCCCCGCAGACCGGCCAGATCTACGACGCCTCGGGCGCCCTCGTTGCGACCCATGGGCCATGGATCACCGGCACCGGCACCGCGTCGGCGCCCCAGGCCGACGGCAACGCGGACCTCTACATCGGCAGCGACGGCGTCCACCCCACCGATGCCGGCCACGTCTACCTCGCCCGCCGCATCCTCGGCTTCCTCCGTGCCGTGATGCCCGCCTGAAAGGGGGCCCCATGGGCACCCACACCTACCTGCCGGTCCACGCCGGTCTCGTATGCGACCCCGAGGCCGACGGCGGCCAGGTCGTCAGTCTGGTGCTGTACTCCGTGCCCGACCGCGAAGGGACCCCGGCGGCCATGTCCACCGGCGTCTCCCGTCTCGCGGACGGCCGCTACACCTTCGCGCTGCCCGACGGACTGCCCGACGGGCGGTACTGGGCCGCGGCCACCTTCATCCCCACCCGCGGGGCCCCACCCGTCATCGACAGGACCGTGCGCCTAGACCTTCCCTCCGGAGGCGCCTTCCTCGTCTCCCCGGAGCAGGTCGCCGACGAACTCGGCGTAGCCCTCCCGCTGACCGCCGCCCAGCGCGAAACGTTCCGGACGGACATCGGCAAGGCGCAGTCCGATGTGGCCGGCTACCTTGGGCGACCACTTGTACCCCGGCCCGAGACCCTGCGCTCCGTCCAGCCGCTGTATGGCTACCCCCTGTCCGACTCCCGGGCCTGGCCCGCGCCGTCCTACGACGACATCACCACGGTCCTCTCCCACACCGCGACCAGCGACGGCCGGTACGACGTGCGGCTCCTCATCGGCCTGCACGCAGCTCGGGAGGAACCCATCGTGCGCTACGTCCTGGCCCACGCAGCCGAGATGATCCGCAACAAGCCGGGCACCGCAGACGGCGGGCGTCGGGTCTCCTCGGTGTCGGCGGAGGGGCAGTCGATCAGCTACGACTCGGCCCCTGCGGCCGGGCAGGCCGGTGCGCTTCCCTCGCTGGAGTCGCTCGCCGGGTACAGGAAGCGGCTGTACCGGCCCATCGTCGGCGCACCGGTCGCGGCCTGGCCGTACGGCCGCGGCCGCCGATACAACCGGTGGTGACCATGGCCGTCCTCCTGCCCGATCGGGACCTCACCGTGTACGTCCTGGCCCACCCCTGGGGCCGGGATGCCCACGGTGTCCCCGTGCCGCCCCCACCCGACGCGCGGCCCGCAGCCCGAGGGACCTGGCCGGGTGCCGCGAGCGAGCAGGCCGACAGCTCATGGACCCTCCGCGTCGATCCGGCCGCCTGGCCTGTCGAGCCCGGTGACATCCTCGACGACGGAACCCGCACCTGGACGGTGGCCACCGCGCTTCTGAAGCGGGTCCCCGGCTACGGCGCGGCCGATTACATCGCCGTGACGGCGACCCTCAACCCACCGGAGGTGCCCTGATGGCCCGGTTCCGTGTCGCTCCCGGCCTGGAGCGCAAGCTCGCGGCCCTCGTCGCTCCGAAGGTGCACGCGATCGCCCGCGAAGTGGAGCGCCAGGCGAAGATCTTCGCCCCACCCACCAAGAAGTGGATCACGGTCGCCGACGACAAGGTGCGGCCCACACACGTCGCAGCCCACGGCCAGGAGGTCCCCGACAACTTGCGGTTTCGGGTCAACTCGATGCGCTGGGACCGTGAGCATCGCGGCCTGGGGCCGATCACCTTCATGAAGGGCCCACGTGACGAGTCCTCCCGGGCCGTGGCCAACTTGAAGAACTGCCGGTGCCACGCCGTTCAGATCCGCGACGGTATCGCCCGGCACATCAACACCCGGCCTCCGGTCATCACCGGCAGCACCGTGACCGTCAAGGTGGTCGCCACGGGCCCGTGGGTGGTTCCTGCCGAGGTCGGAACCCTCTACCCGGGGAACCTGGAGGCGAAGGGCGTCTACTACATGGCCCGCGCCGCCGCGGCGGTCGCCGCCCGGCACTGACCCCGGCTCCACCCCGGCACCCTCACAGCAGGGGGGCTGTTCCCCGGGGGAACAGCCCCCTCTCGGGCAGGCCAGGACACAAGCGGCCGGATCCTGCACAGTCCCGCCCATGACGACAGCCAGGAAGACCACCACCCCGCCCACCGACTCCGAGAACGCTCCCGTCACCGCCTCCGAGCAGGTCATCGGGCCGCCGCTTCGGGACGGCCAGACCCCGGAGAAGGTGGCATTCGCCCACCACCTGCGCATCGGCGGCCGTGACTACATGCCGGGCGACAGTGCACTCGTCTCCCCGGAGTACGCCCGTCAGCTCCGCGGATCCGGCTACCTCGCCCGCGGACGCGCGTGAACGCGGAAGCCTCCTACGCGATCGCGGACGCCGACCCTGTGGCCGCGGTCCTGTCCTGGCTGGCCGGCCATCCCCGAGTCGAGGAAGCGCTCGGTGGCCCGGGTCGCGTCTCCGGTGCCCGGGAGGCCCCTTGGCCGCACCTGCGCGTGGCCCTCGGCCCCGGTGGGAGCCTGGGGGACCTCACCTGGCTCACCGAGCCGGAGATCACGTTGGAGGTGTACGGCGACCCGGGCGGCTGGCCGGGCCCGGCCGCTCTCACCCGCATCCTCAAGATCTGCGCGGTGGCCGCCTCCGAACTCTCCACCACCACACGGTCGGACGGGCAAGCCGTGGTGAGCGGGGTCCGCCCGTCCGGCGTCCTTCTCGAATCCCCCCTTGAAACAGGTCAGCCCCGCTGGGTGATGGGCCTGCTGGTCTCCCTCCACCCCAACCCGGAGTACTCGTGAACCTCATTGGCGCCATCGTTGCCGTCGCCCCCGTCGGAACCACCGCGGACGACACGGATGCCTGGACCACGATCGGTACCGTCGCCGATGTCCACTTCGACACGGACGGGCCGACCTTCGGCGCCGGCTTCCCTGTTCGGATCATGCGGTTCCCCGCCCCCGTTCCGTGGGCCTGCCTGAACGCCCGGCGCGACATCGAGGAGTACGCCGAACGCCTGCGCATCGGCCGGCTCCTCACCACCGCCCTCCGCGAACCGGTGCTTCTTCCGTGCCCTGGCCCTTTCTGAGCCCGAGACGATAGCCGGCTCCGCTCCTCACCGTGGCCAGCCCTTGACCACAGGCCACGAGGAGTACCGCCATGGCTGGCGAGATCACCAATTCGACACAGATCGTTGTTCCCGCACGGACCCGCGTCTGGCTTGCCCCGGTCGGCACCGCGGCCCCAGCCGACGCCACCGTGGCGATGCCGTCGGCCTGGTACTCGGTCGGGCTCACCACGGAGGACAGCCTGAAGTTCAACGAGGAGCCGAGTTTCGAGCAGGTGAAGTCCGCTCAGATGGACTTCCCCTCGCGCACGTTCCAGACCAGCGACAGCGCGACGATCGAGGTCGATCTCCAGCAGTGGAACGGCCGCAACTTCCGTGCGGTATTCGGCGGAGGCACCATCACGGAGATCACCCCGGCCGGCGCACCGGCCGGCGCCAAGCACTACAGGTTCGCGCCCCCGCGGATCGGCGGCCGCTCCGAGGTCGCAGCCTGCATCGAGGTGATCGACGGGGAGAAGGTGTACCGGTACATGGTCCCGCGGGCCATGCAGATGGAGGGCGTGCAGACCGACCTCCAGAAGGCGAAGGAAGCCGTGCTCCCCCTGCGCCTGGCGGTGCAGGGCGGCGACGAGGCAGATGCCTGGTACTTGATCACGAACGACCCGAGCTTCTCCAGCGCGGCGTAGTCTGGGCCGGGTACGAATGAAGGCCCGTACCGGGCGCGGGAGGTGACGACTTCCGCGAACGGTATGGGCCTTCCTGTTCCCCTGGGGAACAGCGCGGGCTACGGGTTCAGGTCAACGAACCCCAAAGCGGTGGCCACCTTGTTGTAGTCCTCGATCGGGGCAGCGTTAGATGGCCCGAAGGTGTGGACCGGAGCCTGCCTGCGGTGCATCTGCCGGACGAAGCTGCTCCAGCGAACCTTGTGGAGCCCGACGTGCTTGCTATACGTCTCGGTCATGGAGGCCACCGTCAGTTCCCCCTCGCTGTCCGGACGTCCGGGCGTCGGGGTACCGGCCATCACAATGTGCTTGATCGTGGGCAGCGACTTCCGTCCGCGGCGACCCGAGTTCTGTTGCTGACGCATTTCGGCGAGCTCTTCGAACGTCGACTTGAGGTCCATCTGCTCTTTGCTCGTGACGAGCACTGGAGGCACGATCTCGTCGTCTTCCCCGAACGGGGTCAGCGCCGAGACACCCAGCTTGCTGAGGGAGGCGGGCAAGTCGAGCAGCCAGACGTCATCGTCGCCCTGATAGGTGTCGCACAGGTCGCGGAACCACGCAATGAGGAACTCGTTGCCTGGCTGCGTGGTCTCGACATCGAAGTTCTTGACGTGCTTCGAGCCCGGCACGATCTGAAGGCCCTCGATGGTCTCGTACTCGGGCGGGAGCATCCTCCCAGGGTTCTCCGGGTCGGGGAGCTCGGGCGTCACCACGTAGCGGAAGGGCACGGTGCAGTCCTCAAGGGAAGCCCCATGCATGAGTTCGTAGATGGTGCCCTGCCCTGCGGGCAGCTCGTCCATGGCGCAGGCGATGTGACTGACGCTGCGCTGGTGGTCGAAGTCGAAGACGCGGACCTTGTAGCCGCGCAGTGCGAGAGTGACGGCCAGCATGACGATGCTGGTCGTCTTCGCGCTTCCACCGCTGATGATCAGTGCGGCGATGAGCAGCGGCCAGTTCCGGCCCCCGGGCCGTGTGTTGCGAGGCAGTGTCTTTTTGGACATCGGTCTCCTGTCAGAGCTGAGTGGTGGGTGCGGTGGTCGGGAAGGGGATCCCGTGCTTGGTGAGCTGCGCTGCTTCCCATGAGGATTCCGGGTGGTGCTGGCCGACCTCGATGAGGAGCCTGACATGCTCGGCATCGTGCTGGTCCCACGGGCGGCGTCCGTCGCGGGCCCTGATCTCGCCTGCCGCCAGGGCGGTAGCAATGGTGACCGTCTTGATCAGTTCGGCGTTCCCGGACGACAGCACGGCTTCGAAGTACGAGTCGGTGTCGCTGATGGAGAACCCGGCCTTGCCGCCGTCGCGCAGCCACTTGTGGGCACGGGTGCGGGCGGGTCCCTGCTGGGTGGGTGCCAAGAGGGTGCGCGCAAAGAGCGCGTCCGCCTGCTGGGCTGTCAGTTCGACGCCTGCCTTGATCATGGCCAGGCAGGTCTGCTCGCGGTCCGCCGACGCGTGGTTGCGCGCCGCGGAGTGCCGATCCGCCGCTGCGACCGCCTTGCTCGGCTGCACAGCTGGGGCCGACGGCTGCGCGGAGGGATCCGCCGCCTCCGGATCCGCGTTCGTCTCGGAGCCTGCTGATGCCGGCGAGAGGGTGGTCTGCTGCTTGGTGGGCTCCGGCATTCCACCCTTCGCCGGGTCCACGACCTCGGCGGGGTCGACTCGGCGCGGCTCGGGAACGTTGTTCCCCGGGGGAACAGTGTCGCCGCTTCGGATTTGCTGGATCGCCTGCTTCAGAGACAGGCCCTCGTCACAAACCAGGTGCCACGCGTGGATCTGCTCCTCCGGGTCCTTCAGCGCGGCAGCGATCTTCCGGGCGTCGGTCACACCGAGGCCGTCTTCGGCTCCGATCAGCTCCTGGAGCTGGGCGGGGAGAACCATCAGTTCCAGCCTGCGCGAGACGTAGGACGGACCACTCAGGCTCAGGTCCTCGGCGATCTCCCGATAGGTCATGCCCTCCTCGTTGTGCATCCGCTGGAACTTGCGGGCCTCTTCCATGGGGGAGAGATCCTTGCGGTGGAAGTTCTCCACGAAGAGGACGCGTCGGATGTTCGGAGCGATGTCGTTGCGGAGGACGGCCTGGATCGTGCCGATGCCCGCCACCTGCGTGGCGCTCCATCGGCGCTCGCCCATCGCGATGACGTACTTGGTCCCGATGGTTTCGGCGAAGTCCGGGTAGTGGCTGACGAACGCGGCCGTGTGCATCACGACGATGTCCTGGAGGAGACCGTCCATCTTGATGCTGTCGGCGAGACCGGTCAGATCCCCCAGGTCACGGTCGTTGAAGGGGTTCGCGGAGATGTCCGATACCGGGATGCTCAGCCCCTCCCCGTTTACCTCGTTCGTCGGAACCTTGAAGAAGGTCTGCGACCGCGAGGCTGTAGAAGCAGCGACCTCCTGCTCGGTGGGGACGGCAGATGCCGGGCTGCTGCCGCTTCGCTTGGCTGTCCTCTTCAGTTGCTGTGCCACAGATGTCCTTCCGATCGTGCAGAGATGCCTTCGCGGTAGAGGCTAGCGCCGAAGACCCCCCGGAGCTGATGTCACCCGGTCTAATCCGGGCGTGCTGTTCCCCCGGGGAACAGCCGGGCGCCGCCCGGTGTCCGGGGCCGGGCACAATCCGGTGCCCGCTGGACCAGGACAGTAGGGACATCGGCTGTCTACGTTCCCCCGGCTCGATACCGAACCGGGAGGACCACCCCATGAGCTTCGCCATCGATCTCGACGCCGAGCGGCGCGAGGTGCAGCACCCCAACGGCATCCCCGTACTCCTGCGCGGCCGACAGTTCCTCTTCCCGCCCGAGGTGCCGGTCGATGCCCTCGACCCGCTGTTCTCCCCTGAGCTGGACCTCATGGGGGTCCTGGGCGACATCGTGACCGTGGAGGGCACGACGACGACCGGGGAGATCATCGAACTTCTGTTCCGCCGTCCGTCGCTGCCCATGCGATTCGTGGGCGCGGTGAAGGAGATCTACCGCGTGCTGCTCGGGCCCGAGGCGTTCGAGGAGTTCACCGCGGCCCGGCCGTCGATCGGTGACTACGTTCGCCTGACCAAGGGCCTCGTGACCCTTTACGGAGTCGACTTGGGAAAGCTCTTCGGGCCGGCCGGCTCCTCCGCGAGCGCTGGCCCGACGTCGAATCCGACCTCTCCCGGTTCCACCGACTCGACGCCCGAGGCATCTGGCTCCGGCCTGGACGACCTGGCTTCATCGGTCTCCGCCGGCTGACGGTTCTCCTGGACGGCCTGCCTGAGCAGTCCCGTGTGGCCTCCTCGCCGTACAACGGCTGGACCGTGCACACCGAGCTGCTGGCGCAGGTCATCGAGGAAGTCGCCCTGCTTGCTGCCGACAAGCGCCGCACGGAACCCCGGACGGTCACGCGCCCCTACGATGCGGCGGCTGTTCCCCAGGGGAACAGCTCATCGGCGCAGCAGCCCACCCCCATGACCGGCCACCGCAAGATGCTCGCGGCTGCCGCCCGGAGAGGAATGGTGCGCCCCAGTGGCTGAGGGTTTGCAGGCCGGACGCCTGGAAGTCACGGTCGTTTCCGTCCTGGACGGCTTCGCCCGTGAGCTGCGGACGAAGGTGGAGGCGGCCGCCGAGGGCCTGGCCGCGAAGGTCAAGCTCGAAGTGGACGACAAGGGCCTGCGCCGACGGCTCAAGAGCGCCGTGAAGGAGGCGTCCAAGGGCCTCAAGGCGAAGGTCGAGGTCCGCGTGGACCGCGACGGCCTGCGCGAAGAGCTGGACACGGCTGCCCGCCAGGCCGCTGACAGCGGGATCCACGTTCCCGTGCGGCCGGACGGCGAGTCGGGCAGAGAGGGCGGGTTCCTGGGCAGGCTCCGCCGGCTCTTCCAGCGGGCCCAGGCTGACGCCGAAATCGAGCCGGTCAGAGTACCGGTGGAGTTCAACCTGCCG
This sequence comes from Streptomyces sp. NPDC097619, assembly GCF_040302735.1. Taxonomy (NCBI): domain Bacteria; kingdom Bacillati; phylum Actinomycetota; class Actinomycetes; order Kitasatosporales; family Streptomycetaceae; genus Streptomyces; species Streptomyces sp. NPDC097619. Next base: position 49,299 of record NZ_JBEOSD010000016.1, read on the forward strand.
GGCCGCGGCCGCCGCCGCGGAATGCTGCGGTCGCTGGCACTGGGAGCGATCGTCTCGCTGGCCCAGCCCGCCATCGCGGCGATCACCCAGTACGCCGCAGGGCTTACCGCGATGGTGTCGGCGGCGCTGCCCGCGGTCGGCGTGCTCGGGGCGATCCCGGGCCTGATTGCCGCAACAGGCACGGCGGCCATCGCCACACGGGTCGCCTTCGGCGGATTCGGGGAGGCGCTGAAGGAAACCCTCAAGGCACAGAGCCAGCTCGCCGACGGCACCGAGCTGACCGCCGCGCAACAGGCTGCGCTCGACCGGTCCCTTCAGGGCCTGTCGGTGTCGGCGCGCGCGTCGGTCAAGACCGTCGCCGGTCTGAGCGGCGCCTGGCGGTCGATGCGCCAGGCGGTGCAGGAACGATTCTTCTCCAAGGTCGCGGACGACATCGCGCCCTTGTCGTCCGCGGTCCTGCCGCTTCTTCGGGACTCCCTCGGGGACGCCGCAGGCCAGATGGGCAACCTGGCCAAACGAGGTGCGCAGGCGATGCGCAGCGGGCCGTTCGCCCGGGACTTCAAGACGGTCGCCGCATCCAACAGCAAGGTAATCGGCAGCGTCAGCAACGGCGTCGCCAACCTGGCGGCGGCCACCGGACACTTCCTCGTGGCATCCGGCCCGTTCGTGGAACGGGTCGCCAAGGGCGGCGAGAAGTTCACCCAGTGGATCCGCGGGTCCGCACAGGCCGGTCGCGAGACAGGGTCCTTGGCCCGATTCCTGGATCACGCCGCCGAGAAGGCCAAGCTGCTCGGCCGAACGACCCTGAACCTCGGCAAGGGCCTGGCGGGCGTCGCACGGGCCGGAATGGACACCGGCAACGCGCTGCTGGGCGGGCTCGAAGCGTCGATGCTGCGGTTCAACCGCTGGGCCAACTCCGGTGAAGGCCAGCGGTCGATGAAGAAGTTCTTCAGCGACGCGGCACCGACCTTCACCGAGCTGAACAAGCTCGCCGGCGACTTCGTCCGCGGCCTGGGCCGGATGTCGAAGGACAACGGCATACGGGACCTCATCGTCCAGATCCGAACCGAGCTGATGCCGGCCGTCGGACGGTTCCTGGATGTCATCGGCGGATCCATCGGTCCGGCGATCATCGGGCTCGTCTCGAACATCGCCAGCCTCTTCGCGACCCTGTCCGCGGCCGGGTCCGGGCTGGGCCTCATCCTGAGCGCGCTGAACGGCCTGCTCGTCATCGTCAACGGCCTGCTGAACGTGGTGCCCGGGGCCGGAACAGCGCTGGGCCTCCTCCTGGGTACGATCCTGGCCTTCCGGATCGTGAGCAGCGTGACCGGTCTCCTCACGGGCCTGGCCACGTCGATCCGCAGCGTCGGCACCATCTCCACCACCACGGCGGCCGGGGCAGCCGTGCAAACGACCCTGTGGCAACGGATGGGCGCCGCCTACACGACAGCCGCGGCCGGAGGCGGCCGCCTGACGGGAGCGATGCGCGGAGTCCAGGGTGCCGCCCGCGTCGCCGGCGGCGCGATGACCGGCCTCGTGGGGGCGCTCGGCGGCCCCCTGACCGCGGTGATCGCAGCCGTCACCATCGGCGTCGGCCTGCTGGCCAACCGGCACGAGAAGGCCGCGCGAGCCGCGGAGCAGCAGCGAAGCCGCATCAGCTCGTTGACACAGGCCCTGCGCGAGTCCAATGGGGCGATCGACGCGAACGTCCGCGCCCAGGCCGTGCTACTGCTGCAGGACTCCAAGCTCGGGGACGGCAAGACCAAGCTGGTGGACAAGCTGCGCGACGTCGGCGTCGGCCTGACCGAGCTGACCGACGCCTACCTCGACGAGAGCAACGGCGTGGCCGACCTGGAAGCCCGACTGCGCCGGCTGGCCGATGCCAAGCAGGAGTACATCGAGAAGGGCCGTGACATCTGGGTCAAGGGCGACGGCCCGAATTCGAAGCCGTACCGCGAGGCCGCAGAAGCGCTCAAGAGTCTCAACGGCGAGTTGAACACGAGCATGCGGGACGCCCGCGAAGGCGCGGCGGCCATGAACGACGCCGGGAACAAGGGGACCGACTCCTTCACTCGTCTCAAGACCGCCGTCGAAGGCATGTCGAACTCGACGGCAACGGCTGACGACCGCGTCAACAGGCTCAAGATCGCGCTCGATGCCCTCACCGGGGGCACCCAGTCCTTCCACGACGCCCAGACCCGGGTCAACGCCGCCGTCCTCTCGGTCAACGACGCCATCACCAGCAACACCCAGCGCCTCAAGGACGCCAACAAGGAACTGATCAACCAGGACGGTTCGCTGCGCACTGTGACCCGGGCGGGCCAGGACTACAACTCCCACCTGGCCGAGCTGCGGGACTCCTCCCTCGGGGCCGCGAACGCGGCCTTCGAGATGGCGCGCGCCAACGACATCACCCTCCCCGAAGCCATGAAGAAGGCCGAGGCGGAAGTGCAGCGGGCCCGGGACGCGGCGATCCGGTACGGGACGGACCTGGGGCTGACCGCCGACGAGGCCGCGGGCCTGGCCAACAAGATGGGTCTGATCCCGTCCTCGGTATCCGTGCTTCTGCAGTCCAACGGCATGGAGAAGGTCACGGCCGACATCCTGAGCCTGTCCACGCGGCTCCTCAACCTGCCGAAGAATCAGACCATCACCGTTGCCGCGCCGACCGGGGCCGCCGTCACCGCGCTCCGCAACCTCGGCTTTCAGGTGCAGATGCTGCCCGGTGGCAAGCAGGTGACGATCTCGGCCCCGACGGACGCCGCCCGCGCTAGCCTCGGTGCGCTCGTGGGTGACCTGGCGGCCACCCCCGGCAGCAAGACCGTCACCGTGCAGACCCTGGTGCAGAAAGCGACCGCCGACCTCACCAGCGTCCAGAACAAGGTCGCAGGGATGAAGGGCAAGAGCATCAAGGTCGATGCGCCCACGAATCTCGCACGGCAGGAACTGGAGAACCTGGGCTACAAGATCCGCGACTTGAAGGACCGGAAGGTGGAGATCAGCGCCCCTTCGGGCACGGCCATCAGTCAGGTGCAGGCGATCCAGAGCCGCATCAACTCCCTGACCGGCAGGGTCGTCACCGTCACCATCAAGTACAACACTGTCGGCCAGCCGTATGTGGCACCGAAGGCGGACGGCGGCATCGTCAACTTCGCCGACGGCGGGATCCGCCGGGCCGCCAGCCGTGTCAGAGCCTTCGCACAGGGCACCGAGCGGCACGTCGCACAGATCGCCCGGCCCGGCGAGTGGCGGGTGTGGGCGGAGCCTGAGACAGGCGGGGAAGCGTATATCCCACTAAACCCAACGAAACGCAAGCGCTCTGCGGAAATTCTTGACCGTGTCGCAGCGATGTTCGGCGGAAGGGTCGTCTACTTCGCCGACGGCGCACTGCGCCAGTACGGCAACGGCGCCATGAACACCCGCCGCAACACCGGGGGAACCACCTCCGCACGGCGTGCCGCGGACACCCAGGCTGCCGCGTTGATCGGCGGCGACCTGAACCTGACCATGACCGGGGCGCCGATGAGCCCCAGTGCGGCCATCGGAGACACCATCTTCGAGCTGCGCCGAATCCAGCGTGGAGGTGCGTATGCCGCTGGCTGAGGGCGAGTGGATGCTCTCGTACCCCGGGCGCGGAATCCACCGCGGTGCAAACTACGTGATCGGGTCGGCCCGCAGCGGGTTCCCTCTGTTGCAGCCGTACGAGATCCGGTACGAGAACCGGTCGGGGTCCGAGTCCGGGCCCGCGGTGCTCCCTGGGGAGGACGGCGTCCGGTTCGGGCAGGACCGGCGTGGCGCCGCCAGCATCACCCTGGAGGTGGGCGTGGACACCGTGGACGCCGTCGGGGGCGTCGGGGGACGGCACGGCGCGAACCTCGCCCGCGTCTCGTCCCTGTCCCGCGCCTGGGACGCGGAGGCCGTCCGCGGAGAGTTCGGTGCGGTCTGTGAGCTGACCACGATGCAGGGAGGCCGGGAGAGGACCTTCTTCGGACGGCCCCAACCTCTCCAGCCGGCGAACGTCCGGTTCACCAGGCAGGGGTGGACCTCGGTACTGCTGAAGTTCGACTGCGTGGACTCGCTGTCCTACGGGGCAGAGCAGACGATCCGGGTCGGGATGCTGCCCGCCTCCCACCCCGGACTCAAGGGGCCCTTGAAGGCGCCTTTGATGCTGAGGGGTCCCGGCGCCTCCCGGGTCCCGGGGCAGGCCACTGTCGCAGGCACCACCCCGACGTGGCCGGTGATCACGTTCCACGGACCGATCGTCCTGCCCATGATCGATGTCTACGGGTACTGGCATGCCCAGCTCAACGTCACGCTGGGGCGGTCGGAGTACCTGACCATCGACACCCGCCCATGGAGGAGGACCGTGCTGCGCAACGGGAACGCGAACGCCGCGGGCTGGCTCATGAGGCCCGCCCCGTTGTTGCGGGACATGCGGTTGCCGACAGGAAACGTCGACTGCATCCTCCGCGGCACCGACGACACCGGCAACTCGTACATGACGATCACGTGGCGGGACGCCTTCGCCTACCTGTGAAACTGGGCGAATTGCGTCGGATGCAACATACGACGTACGAGCCGGGACCGGGACCGGGACCGGGACCGGGACACAAGCCTTCTGCGCCCCGCACGCTCCTCGCTCGCCAAGATCAGCGAGCGAGGAGCGGCAGCATGACATGGGACAGCGTCCCCTGGTTCGTAGAGGGCGGAGCCGAGCATTCGAGCGAGGTCGCCCGCCTGCTGGCGTTCGCCAGTTTCGGAGGCGCCGAAGGCATCGTCGGGTCCACCAGCCTTCAGGTGAAGTCCCTGAGCGCCCCCGCAGCACGGATCCAGGTCCGACACGGGGCCTGCGCCATCCTGGACCGCTCCGACGGCTCGTCGTACCAGGCGTATGCGGCACGCACGATCAACAACGACGAGGTGGCGGTGGCCGCCACCGGTCCGGCCGCCCGCTCGGACCTGGTCATCGCGCGGATCGAGAACCCATACACCTACGGGGAGACCTGGCCGAACCCGCAGAACCCTGCTGTCGGCCCGTACGTCCACACCCGGATCCTGTCGGGTGTCCCGAAGACGACCACCAGCGTCCGGCAGATCCGGCCCCAGGACTCCGCAATCACGCTGGCCAGGATCGACATACCGCCGAACACGAACGCCATCACGCAGGCGATGATCCGTGACCTGCGGCAGATGGTGAATCCGCGGCAGGATCGCCGCCTCTACACCACCAGCCCCCTCGGCGATCAGACCTGGCCCGGCAACTCGAAGGGCACGTGGGTGGCGTGGCCCCCGATGGCCCGTTGGACCATCGAGGTGCCTCCGTGGGCCGTACGGGCCAGGATCCGCATGGACATCCTCGGCACCCAGGTCATCGGCGGAGGGGTGTGGGGGGCCTGCGCCTGGAAGCTCGGTAGCAGCGTGCAGGGCCAGAGCGTCCAGATCGACACCGCCCGTTCCGACGGCTCCCAGCGCATCAACATGATGTCCGCGGACACCGTCAGGATCCCGCCCGCGATGCGAGGCACCGTCCAGACCCTGAGCGCCCTCGTCCAGCTCGATTCCAACAACGCCGGCATCTTGCAGGCCGACGTGGTGACCACAGGCGTGGCGGATGTCCAGTGGGTCGAGGACCCCGACGAGGACGAAACCTGATGCCCGCCACCTGGCGCTTCATCGCGCAAAGGGTGTTCAGCACGCACATCATCGACCCGGAGATTCCCTTCACCCTGACCTCGAACCCTCGGCGCGAGTTGTCGGGGCCCGGGTCCCTGACCGGGGTCATCGACCCGGAGTACGCCCGTCTTCGGGGCCCCGACGGCCAGCCCATCCTTCAGGAGTGGTCCACCAAGATCTACGTCGAGATCGACCGGGCCATTCGCTGGGGCGGCATCATCACCAAGGTCTCGTACGACGGGCCCAAGGCCACCGTGATCGCCGAAGGGCTGTCCTGCTACCCGCACGGCATTCCTTACGAGGACTACATGATCAGCGGCGCCCTGATCACCCCGAAGGATCCGTACGCGGGGAAGGACCGAAACGGGGACGGCTGGGTGGACGGGCAGAAGGGCAAGGTACGAGTTCCTCCACCGCCCAAGCCCTACGCCGGACCCCGGATCGACACCTTCGACGCCTTTCGGAAGATCTGGGCTCATATCCAGTCCCGCCCCTACGGCAACATCGGCCTGGAGATCGACGGCCACGCCCACGGCGAGCTCCTGGGCGCCGCCGACGGCACGGACCCGTGGGAACTGGCCTGGTGGGACAACCCGGACTGCGGGCAGACCTTGGACGAGCTGACCCGGAGCACGCCCTTCGACTGGGCCGAGACGCACTCCTGGGGCGCCGCCAACGAGGTCGTCCACCGGATCCGGCTCGGAAAGCCTCGCCTGGGCCGCAAGAGGCCCGACCTGCGGATCGCGGAGGGCGAGAACCTGGTCGCCATCGCTCGCCCGGAAGGACTGGGGGACGACTTCGCGAACGAGGCCGTCGTCCTCGGGCGGGGGCAGGGCCGCAAGATGAAGCGGGCCCAGGTCCACCGCTACGACGGCCGACTGCGCCGCGTCGCCGTCGTCACGGACAAGACCCTCGCCTCCGACAAGGCCCTACGCACACGAGGCGAGCGGGAACTCGCGGGCCGAACACAGGGCCTGCAGATCCCTTCGGTGGAGATCCGCCACCACCCCAACGCTCCCGTGGGGTCCTGGCAACTCGGCGACGACGTCCGAATCCAGGTAACGGTGCCCTGGGTCGGGGAAGTGGACATCTGGCACCGGATCGTCGCCGACGAACTGTCCTCCTCCGACACCTGCCGTCTGGACCTGCGTCGAAGCGACTCCTTCCACTACTGACCGCCGCCCTCCGGACAGGCGGCCCGGGACAGTAGCCACCCGGGCCGCCCACGGTCCGGCCCGTGGTGAACTTCCTGGACGACCAGCGTGCGACCCGGCAAATGGCCGGGCTGCTCGCCGACTTCGACAAGCGCCTCAAGGCCCTGGAGCGGACCACCCAGGGCGCGCACAGCTCCATCGAGGGCGGTTCCCTCGACGTCTACGACTCTGACGGCACCTACCGCGGGTCCGTGGGCATCCAGCCGGACGGGTCCATGGCCGTGGCCCCGGTCAACGCGCCGCCTCCCCCGACGCCGACCACGCCCTCGGTCGCCCCCGTTCTGGCGGGCCTGGTGGTGTCCTGGGACGGACTGTGGGACGACGCCCACGCCGCTCCCGCGGACCTGGCCCGCATCCAGGTCCACACCGGACCCACGGCCGGCTTCACTCCGGGCCCGGCAACGCTGGCGGGCGCCATCGGGAACGCCGCAGGCGGCTCGGTCACCCTCGCCATCGAGGGCTACACCCCGGTGTGGGTGCGGCTGATGGCCGTCAACACGGCTGGGGTGCTCGGTCCGGCTTCCGCCGCCGTCTCCTCGACGCCACGACAGGCGGTCGGCGGGGACCTTCTGGACGGCATCGTCAGCGAACTGAAGATCGCGGCCGGGGCCGTGACAGCGGCCAAGGTCGCCGTCGCGGCGATCGACGCGCGGGCGTTGGCGGACGCCGCAGTGACGGCGGCGAAGATCGGCCACGCTGCGGTGGAGGCGGGGAAGCTGGCCACGGGGGCGGTGACGGCCGCTTCCATCGCCGCGAACGCCGTGACCGCGGCAGCGCTGGCGGCGGGGTCGGTGACCGCCGGGAGCTTGGCCGCGAACTCCGTGACCGCCGGGGCCCTCGCCGCGAACTCCGTGACCGCAACGAAAATCCTGGCCGGGGCTGTAACGGCAGGGTCTCTCGCGGCGGACTCGGTGGTCGCGGGAAAGATCGCGGCGGACTCGATCACGGGCCGGGAGATCCGGGCCCTGGCCGTCACCGCCGCACACCTGGCCGCCAACTCCATCGAGGCCACCCACCTCCGAGCGGGCGTGGTGGAGGCCACGCACATCAAGGCCGCCGCCATCACTGCAGGCAAGGTGGCGGCGGACGCTGTCACGGCGGGGACCATCGCAGTGGACGCGGTCACGGCGCGAGAGCTGCGCGCCGGGGCCGTCACCGCGGCCGCGATGGCCGCAGGGTCGGTGGTCGCCGGCAAGATCGCGGCGGACGCAGTGACCGCGGGCACGATCGCAGCCGATGCCGTCACGGCACGAGAACTCCGGGCCGGGTCCGTCACCGCGGCCGCCGTGGGGCCCGGGGCGATCGGAACCGAGCAGCTCGGGGTGGGTGCGGACGGCAACCTCATAGCCGACGGCGGCTTCGAAGGGCAGACGGCTGCGGCCCGGCTCCCGACCGGCACGGGGTGGAGCATCGTCTCAGGGGGCAACGGCTCTCCGCGGGCAGCGATGGTCGACTGCACCTCGGCAACCGCGGTGGACCGCACGCACACGCTCGGGACGCTGCGGGCGACGCCGGGGATGAAGGTCTGGCTGTCCACGGACTACCGAGTTTCCGCGGACTGGGCGGGGCGGTCGGTGACGGTGTACGTGCGGTGGGAGGACTCGGGCGGGGCCACCCTGGGCTACAGCACGGTGAGCAGCGCGAGTGGTGCGGCAGGTGCGGGCTGGCTGACGATGTCGGGAAGCCCCACGCTGGTGGCCCCGGCGCAAGCCGTGACCGGGCGCATCCGGATTGCGGCGACCGATGTCACGGCCGGGACGGTGCACTACGACAACGTCGTGTGCCGGATCGTCGTTGCTTCCGCCCCGGGCGGGGCCCGCGCGGAGCTTGCCCCCGACGGGATGCGTGTCTTCGATGCCGAAGGGGAGCCGGCGATCAGCCTGGTCGCCGGAGCCAGGAACTTTCTCACCTTGAGCAGCGACGGAGTGGCGGTTGCCACCATCGACGACACCGGCTCCGCCGGCTTCGCCAGTGTGGCCGTGGCCGACGACCTCACCATCGGCGGAACTCCGATCGGGGCCCGGCTCGCGGAGTCCGCGCGCGGCATCGTCGCGATGAGCCACCAGCACACGGCCGTGACCGCCTCCGCGGGGGAACTCGGCTTCGTGGAGCTGAGCTTCGAAGCGGACACGGAACGGATGTACCGGATCGTCCTCGATACCTACGCCGACCCCGCGGTCGCCGGCGGCGAACTCGTCCTGCTGCTCCGCGACGGCGGCTCCAGCACCCCCAAGATCACCTCCACGCAGATCCAGAGCAGGATCTACCCGTTGGACTCCGGAGGCTGGCAGGCCGTCCGGATGGAGCTCGTCCGATCCGGCCGCGACCTCGGCGCGGGCCTGCACCGCATCCTCAGCACCTTCCAGGTCCAGTCCGGCCCCAGCGGGCAGTCCGTCCGGCTCTTCGGCGCACCCGAGTACCCGGGCCTGATGTACGTGGAGGACGTCGGCCCGAGGATCGCGGACACCGGGGTCTACAACACCGGCGGCGGCGCCAGCACACCTCCTCGAAAGACCTACGACAAGGTGTACAACGCGGCCTGGTCCGGCTCCTACGGCGGCCGCTCCTCGTACACCCCCTCCTACGGCAACCAGCTGATGCAGGGGTACTACAGCTCCACGCACGGGACCTTCGCCAGCCTGTTCGGGTTCCCCCCCGCCTTGGCCACCGACCTCGCGGGGGCGCAGATCGAACGCGTACTGGTCTACCTGTACTTCGAGCACTGGTACTCGTCGTCCGGCGGCAAAGCCGTCCTGAAGGCGCACAAGCACTCGTCCAGGCCGAGCACATTCTCCTCTGACACCGAGTCGATGACCGTCTCTTGGTCCCGCAACCAAGGCAAGTGGGTGGACATCACATCGATCTTCGACAGCACCACCTGGCGGGGCATCGCCCTCGACCCCGGATCCAGCACCAGCACGTACTACGGCCGGGCCCGCGGCGTCGGCGAAGGCTACGCCCCCAAACTCCGCGTCATCTACACCAAATAGGAGGGTCCATGACCACGCGCTCACTGCCACTGTTCCTGGAGAACGAGCTCACCCACGACCCCGTCTTCATCGCCCGGGTCCGAGCCGCCGTCACCCGCATCGCCCGCGAAGTCCTCTCCGAACCCGCCGACACCCCCGGGCACCCCCTGCGAACCGGTCTCGCTCGCAGCGTCCTGAACCCGGCCGACTCCACCACACCCGGCCTCGCCCCCAGCATCGCCGCCGACCCGAACATCTCCGCCGCCGCGGCGGCCGCCCCCCTACCGATCGACGGAGGCGCCGCAGAAGCCCGGATCACCGATGAGCAGATCCTTGATGCCGTCCGCCAAGCCTGGGACCTCACCGCCGGGGTCGGACCGGCCCCCGCACAGTGACGGCCGCCATGACGGCCCCGAGACGGTAGCCGCAACGCCCCGCACCGTATGCACGACCGGGGGCCGAGGCCCAAAGGCCCGGCCCCGTGCAGCACACACCAGGAGGCGCCATGGACTGGCTCAACTCCGCGGCGCCGATCATCGCCCCCGCGTTCGGCGCCCTCGGCATCACCATCGGCGCCTTCTTCAGCTACCGGCAGGTCAAGCGCAAGGGCGACGCAGACGAGCACGTGGCGGACCTCCAGGCCAAGACCGCCGCCGAGGCCACCGAGGGGCAGACCTACGTCGAAGCGATGAGGACCGTCACGGCCGGCTTCTCCTCTCTCCTCGACCAGCAGCGAGGGATGCTCGGGCAGCAGCACGTCCTCCTGGAGCAGGAACGCACGATGCACGCACGAACCGTCGAGCGGGTCGCGATGCTGGAGGCCGGACAGCTAGAACTGACCCGCGAAGTGCGCCAGCTCCAAGAGGAACAGCGCAAGGACCGCCGCTGGAAGGCGAGCGCCCTCGACTACATCCGCGAACTGCGTGGCCTGGTCACCAAGACCCTGGGCCGGCCCGCTCCGGAACCACCCGAGGAGATCGCGGCGGACATCGAAAACCTCGGGAGGTAGCCCCGCTCTCGGGCGCTGTTCCCCGGGGGAACAGCGCCCGAGACGCAAGCGGTGACCACCGTTGAGAGTTCAGCCCCTCACCATCGACAGAGGGGATCACCACCATGTCCACCCTGGACTCCATCGTCACCGGCTCCGCCGTAGGCGCGTTCCTGCCGCTGCTCACCGCCATCGTCCAGCGCCCGCAGTGGTCAGTACTCACCAAGAAGATCGTCGCGGTCGTCACTGCGCTGGTCGCCGGTCTGCTGACCGTGGCCGCTGTGGGCGGACCGGAGCAGTTCCAGCATGGCCTGCCGACCCTGGGCACTCTCGCCGCGGTCCTCGCCGCTTCGCAGAGCGCCTATGACCTCATCTGGAAGCCCACCACCATCGCTCCCGCCATCGAGGCCGCGACCAGCCCGAAGGGAACGGCAGCCGGCCAGTAGGCCCTGACGCGTCGCCGCTCAGCGGCGCAGCGCGGGTATCATGCCGCACTGAGGTGGCCATCCTGCCGCCGATCTCACCGTAGAAGGTTCTACCCACCCTCGTGGTTCTTTCCTCCCCGGTACGCCGGGTTGAGAAGGGGCGTTGCACAGGGTGTGTTGACCGAGACTGGCCGGGTACTGGTTGCTACCCGGGATGATCCGGCCCACGGGGAGATCGGTCGCAGGGTGGCCACCTCACCCCGTAGGTCCCCATCGGCCTCGATTGGCCACGAGCGACTCCAGGAGGCCAGCCTTCATGGCGGCAACGCAGCAGAACGGGCCGGACGAACCGGCCTCGCGCCAGAGCCGCTGGACGGAGCCGGACCCCGGTGCAGTCACCGCGCAGATCAACAAGTACAGCCAGCTCACGAATCGTGACTTCACCAGCGTGCTCGTCGCCTTCCTCAGCTCTACGGAGAAGGACCAGGTCGCCGCCTACGCCATCAGGTCCCCCGAGCTGGCACGCAAGTCTCGCCGCTTGATCGGTGAGGTGGCCGAAGTTCCTGAGAAGTTCCTGGATCAGGGAACAGACGAGAGCGCCAACGCTTACCGAGAGCGCCGTCGTCGGCTTCGCTTGGCAGCCGAGCACGAGGGGCAGCTTCTCTACTTCATCGCGGCTGCCCTGGTGGCCCGTCGCGGTCACCTTCCGCCGGAGCCGAACCCGCGGGCTCGCGCGCGGCGCCGACTCGCAGACCAACACCCGGAAGTGTTCCTCCAGTACGTGCGCGAGGAACAGCGCAAGGACGAGGAGCGCATCCGACGGCAACGAGCGGAACGAGCCGCGGCAAGGGCCGCAGAGGCATAGGTCAGACTCGTGGTTCTCGGGCGTACCCCCCCAGGGGGTACGCCCGTTCGCTTTGCCTCCCCACACTCGGGTTCGCGGGTTCGCGGGTACGCGGGTACGCGGGTACGCGGGTACGCGGGTACGCGGGTACGCGGGTACGCGGGTACGCGGGTACGCGGGTACGCGGGTACGCGGGATCACCGCAGGTCAAAGCGATTCATGGCCGCTAGGACGGGCTCCCTCAGTGCGAGAAGCGACCCTGTCTGTTCCCCGGGGGAACAGACAGGGGGCGCTGTTCCCCCGGGGAACAACAACCCCTGTACGGGAAGTCCAAGACACGCTGGCTGGCCCGGTGCGAACCAAAAGCTGGTCGTAGCCCGCACTTGGCGAACCGCCCCCGAGGGTTCGCCCCCGAGGGTTCGCCCCCGAGGGTTCGCCCCCGAGGGTTCGCCCCCGAGGGTTCGCCCCCGAGGGTTCGCCCCCGAGGGTTCGCCCCCGAGGG
>NZ_JBEOSD010000016.1:62012-81575 GCF_040302735.1 Streptomyces sp. NPDC097619
GTTCGCCTGTTCCCCAAGGGAACGGCGAACCCTCGGGTGTGGGGGGTCCCGTGAGTTGGCCACTCCGCCGAACGGGCGGCCTGCGGCGCACCGGCCGCGTACCGTCACGGCTGCGGCTGGACTACCCCGCGGATGAAGTCTGTGATCTTGCTGGCGGGGACGCGATCCCCGAACTCGGCGTACGTTCCCGCCGCCTGGTTCATGCCTTGCGCCAGCATGGCGGCCACCACCTGGGGCCTGTGGGTTCGGATGTGGTCCTGCATGGCCCGTACCCGTGTTGCCTGCTCAAGGCTGGTCGCGTCCGGCGGCAGAAGACTTCCTGCGAAATCCAGCCTCGATTTGCCCAGCATCTGCGCCTGAAACTCCAGTTCCGCAACCATGTTGGCCCGCGCCCGGTCCGCAGCAGTGGCAAGGCGGCGGCGGGCTTCCGCCGGTCGAGCGGGCACCGGGGGCGAAGCGGGAGCGGTGGCGTCCGGGGCGACGTCGCCTTCAAGCTCGGCGGCCGACTCCTGGACAGTCCCACTCGGGTCTGCACCAGGCTCCGGTGTAGCGGGCTGATTGCCCTCCCGTGCGGTGTCCACACGCGCACTGCCTCGATCGCCTGCCGATGGGGTCGGGTGCTCGGCAGTCATCTGGGCCCGAACCTTCGGCCGCTCCTTGTCGCGGCGTACTGCGCGCTTCCGGCGTTCCCGCAGCAGTTGTTCGCCTTGGGCCTTGATGAACTGGCGCAGGGTCTGGGTGGGGTCGTCCGGCATCGGGTGGTCGGCGACGCCTGCGTTGTCGGCATGGGTGAGCAGTTGGTCGAGCGCTTCCGGGCTCTGCCAGACGCTGGGCTTTCGAATCCGGTCGAGGTACGGACGCAGAGGCGATCCCTCGGATCGGGTGTCCACAGGGTGGTCGTAGTCGCCGTCGTCCGCGCCGTCCCCGATCTCGAAAGCCTGGATGAAGGCGTACTTTTTCGCGGCCGTCATGGCCTTGTTGCTGGCCTTGTCCGCGCTGTCGGCCCCTTCACCGATGACTCGGATGGGAGGCATGGTGTCGCCGGCCGGCCCGCGGAAGGTGAAGTCGACCACGAGGATCGCGACGTTCTGGCCACCTCTGGTGAAGTGCTCGTGGCTGACCACTGTGGGGAGCATCCGCAGCCCGGCGTTGGCCATCGGGCCGCGTACGGCCGCGACGATGTCCTCCTGCGTTCGGAAGGCGTAGTTCTGTGTGGTGTTACGGCCTCGTTTTCCAACGGGTCCGATCGCCCGCATGACTTCGATCATGGCTTCGTCTACGGAGAGAAGCGGTGCCTCCGCGGCCGCCTCGGTGGTCGTCTCGGCCATGTTGGCCGCCTTTCCGTGGTGGGGCGTTGATGCCCCTCGGCTTGCTCGTACCGGAGGCATGGTGGGTCCGACCGCGACCTAGAAGCAGCGCCCGGACATGGTTGACAGTTTACCAGTTAGGTTGACTTCCTGGGGGTCGGGTTGAGCCTTTCGTTGCAGCGGCTCCCGGCCGAAGACAGACAGCGGGGCACCTCGACCATTCGAGGTGCCCCGCGACGGACGGTGGTTGTTCCGGAGCTCAGCCGGCGCCCACCAGCTCCTTGGTTTCCTGCTGGCTCTGCTGATACTCGGAGTACCAGCGTTCGAACTTGGGCAGCACGTTGCTTCGCCCGGCGGCCTCGGAGCGTCCGAGGCGGCGGCCGAGGTTGCTGCCGCAGAACTCTCCGCCAGGCGCGAAGAGGGGGTCGTCCGACTTCCAGTCCGCGACGGTGCTCGCGTCGCGGGCCTGCTTGTACAGTTCGAACAGCGACCGCTCGGCGTCGGCCTGCGTCATTCCTGCGAACTCGGCGGACATCACCACGGCATCGACCGTCCGATTCTGCCGTGGAAGTCTGGCCGTCACGGGGCGGGGCTGCGTGACAGCCGCGGGCGCAGCCACGGCAAGTTTCCGCGCCGCGGCCGCCGACGCCTCCTCTCGGCGCCTGCGTTCGTCGCGCTGCTCCTGACGGACACGTTCGTCCAGCTCGCGCTGAGCTCGCTCCCGCTCGGCTTCGCGTGCGGCCTCGCGGGCCTCCCTGTCACGGTTGCCCCGTTCGCGTTCCAAGGCGAGGGAGTGAGCACGCTCCGAAGCCAGGCGCGCTTCGACCCGGTCGTTCTCCTGTTCCTGAAGGAGCAAGGCATGCTGGCGGGCTTCATGTTCGGCCTGCGCCTTGGCTGCAGCCTCTGCCTTCCGATCGTTGCGGCTTTGCTCGGCCGCGGCCTCCCGGGCCTGTCGATCTTGCTCGTCTGCCTCGGCCTGCTCACGCGCGATGCGTGCCAGGGCGGCGCTGATGGCCCGCCGGTAGGCGAGGCTGGCCTCGGCGGTGACGATGAGAAGGAGAGGGGCGACAGAGTGCACCGCGACGCCGACCCAGTTGCGGTGCAGCGCTGCGTCGCCGATGTTGAGGGCCAGCGTCATGATGCCGGTCATCCAGCGCAGGATCAGCGGCCAGGGTCCTCCTGTTCCGCCGAGCCGGGCGATCACCGCGTCCAGCCGAACGACGATGATCACCGCGGCGTCGACCACCAGGGGCAGGATGGGCGCCGTCCACTCCCACCCTCGGGGCGTGACGCCGAGGACGAGCGGCGTCACCGTGAGCACGCTGAAGAGCATGGCTCCGAGCGTGATGGCCCAAGTTCCCGCCATCAACGTCCGTTCCACCGACCTGATCTCCGCCTTGGTCAGCGCGGCGACGCCGGCGATCGACATGGGTGGGGCCATGGCTGTCCTCCTGGAGCGTTGACCTGACGCGCTCTTGCTCGGGAGCGCACAGTTGCCGGACAGCCTAGATCACCAACGGACATCACGCGAAGGCCATTTATCACCGATATGGGTCAATTATGATGGTTCACCACTTTTCCGGCTTTCTCCTGTCGCCACCGGTCATGCGAAGGACGGTTGCTCGGGCTCCGATGCGGGAGGCCAGCCGCTCGCCCAGTACTTCCGCAACCTGGTCAAAATTGAGGTTGGTGGTGAAGAGCGTGGCGCGCCCCGAGTTGATTCGTGCGGTGATCAGGTCCGAGGTATGGGTTCGGACGTGGTGGCTGGCGTAGTCGTCCATCTCGTTGCAGAGGTCGTCCAGGATCAGGAGGTCGCAACGCTCGTATCGCTCGCGAACCTGGGTGGCCGTCAGGCCCGCAGGGGCGGAGTTCGGGCGGAGCCAGGACAGGTACATGGAGTGGGAGAGGAAGCGAGCCATCAACCCGCACTCGCCTGCGTAGGACCCGGCGGCGGCCGCGGCCACCGTCTTTCCTGCGCCGACGGTACCGGCCACGATCACGTGCCGGACATTCGCCCGGCGCTCGTTCCGTTCCTCGGGAGGGAGCAGCGCCTGGTCGCGGTTGTGACGACGGGCAGCGGCCAGTTGATCTACGAACTTCTGCAGGTGCTCCGGGCGCTGGCCGGTCTCCAGCTTGTCCAAGGTGTAACGGACGTAGTCAGCGTGACCGGAGAGCCGCAGGGAGTTCCGCCAGGCTTCCCGGAAGACCTGCTGTTGGTACGCCTCGGTGCTGGCAGGTCGGTCGTGGGTCAAGGCTGCCTTGCCGGGGTCGAGGCCGCGGTGGCGGAGGATGGCCTCGATCCTGCGGACGGGGCCCATCACGGGCACCGGCTCGCCAGCGCCGCGCGTCACGATCGGCGCCGGAAGGGTGAGGGACACGGGGGTCCTTTCGGTTCGCTCAGGCAGGTTAGGCGGCGTCATCGTCTTCGAGTCCGAACACACCGAGGTCGGGGGCCTCTGCCTCTTCGTTGGGCGAGCTCCACTGGGCGTTGGTGAACTTGGGCTGTCGCGTTCCCGAGGTGCGGCTGCGCACTCCGTCCTGGCGCCCGAGGGCTGCGTCGAACTGTTGCACGGAGGGAAGCCAGACCTTCAGCTCATCGAGGGCGTTGAGGATCTGTCGGGATTCGTAGTCGGCGGCCAGGGCTCCGCGGATCATGCCGCGCAGCGCGAGGAACTTCCGGGATTTCTGTTGCTGGGTGCCGGTCAGCCTGGTCATCTCCTTGGCAGCCACATGTGCGGGGGCGCGTTCCTCCCACCAGAGGCGGGCCCCTTTGTTGGCCCGCTGCTCCAGCAGCGCCTCCGTCTCCGACTTCTCCGGCGCCGCCTTGGCCGACGGCGTGGCGGCCGCCTTCTTCGCGGGGGGCTTCCTGGCAGGCTTCTGCGGCGCGGCTGATCCTTCGGCTGCGGGCTCGGCTGCGGGGGAAGCGGCCTTGCGGGGCCTTCCCGGCGGCCGGGACGGTGCCTCGGCCTCCTCTTGGCGGCGCCGGTCCCGCCATTCGGTGAGGTCCTTGGGCCCTTGATAGCCAGGCGGCGGGGTCTGGTGGACGTAGTAGCGCTTGCGGATGGACCCGTCATGCTGGGTGTACAGCTCGGTGTCGATGGCGCCTGCGGCTTCGAGCTGCGCGATGTACTTGTCGGGGGACTGTTCTCGGCTCCAGCCCAGGATCTTCGCGATGTTCTTCCGTGTGGGCCAGACGATGCCGTCGCCCCTCAGTCGGTTGGCGTGCATCAGCAGGACGTCGTAGACGGCCTTCGCCTGCGGGTCGAGTTCCGGGTGCAGGATGATCCAGTGCGGCACCATGGCGTAGGGGGCAGGCCGGCCGCCCAGTACCTCGTCGTGCTGGTCTTCGTGGCTGCTCACTGGTCGGTTCCTTCCGCAGCGGGCAGGCGGTACTGGACGGTCTGCTGGTCGCCTCGTCGGCGGCGGGTCCGGACTCGGCGGTCAAGGAGTCCGACGGCAACGAGTTGTGCGGCGGCGACCCGGGCCTGATGGTGGGTGAGGGCTCCGGTGTTGGCCAGGTCGGCGCAGGTGTGCCAGTCGCTGACGTCGAGGTCTCCGCGGCGGAGGTGTCGCACGAAGAGGCTGTGGGTGGCCTCGCTGATGGCGCCTGCGGCGCGGCGGTCGGTCGCCTGGTCGATGAAGCTGAGACGGGTGGTGCTGGGGATCACAAGGGGTCCTTGCGTGACGTGCCTGAGCCCCGCCGAAGCGGGGGTGGGCAGGGCGTGCATTCGATCAGGCGGCCGGATGCCGGTAGGCGGGCAGGCGAAACCGAAGGGCGGGCGTCACTGCTCCTCCAGGGACTTGAGGAAGTCGCCGGCGGTCAGGGTGGGGAGGTTTTCCAGCATCGGCCCGATGAACCCGAGCAGAGCGTCGAGGGCGTCGAGTCCGGCCGGGTCCCAGTGGGGGCTGACCTTGAGGGTGGCGCCGCCGGGGTCGTAGCCGATGCCGGGGACGACTTCTCCGGTCTCCGGGTCGACAACGGAGTCGGTGGCGTGGTCGTAGCGCACGCGGGCCAGCAGTCCTTCGAGGAAGGCGGGCCGGATCACGTACTCCAACTCGTTGCGCTCCTCCGCGAAGTCCAGGAGCGCGCGCTCGTCCTCCACGAAGCAGCCGGGTTTGCTGACGCTGCGGGTGAAGTTCCCGATCAGGATGCGCCCGTGCGGGCCTGCGGGCATTTCGGCGGTGGTGCTGCGCAGTCCCGGGGTGTTCTTCAGGTGGTCGGCATTCGCGTCGATCAGGGGCTGGCAGATGTTCTTGACCAGCTTCATCACCCGGTAGGCGACCGCTGCCCTGATGGCGAGATCGTCATGACCGACGGCAGGTATGCCCTGTTGATCCGACATGCGTGGGTACCTCTCAGATGTGCCGGCTTGCTCGTACCGGCGGGGGCGTTGGGGGTCTGCTGCCGGTGACCTTCCCCCTATGGACGGAGTGAGGGCCGAATTCGTTACACCAGACCGGGCACGGCTGCTTGCTCGTACAGCCATACAGCAAAACTGTACACCATGTCCGGACGGGATGTCAGGGCACCCCGGGACCCAAAGCCCACGCCTCGGGCCCTCTGGTGCAGGCACGGAGAAACCACCACGGAACGCGCACCCGCGGCACGTTCCTCCGAGCCGTCAGCGCTGCCCCGTCCGGACATGTGGGGCACGCCGACCGAAGAGCGGCCGTACGGCCCGGCCATGACGGCCTGTCCCGGTAGCGAGCCGGGGCGCCGCGGTCGAAGTCCGCGGGCTCGCTGGCCACGGCCGCTCTTCACACCCCACCCGGTGCGCAGCAGGAGCACCGTGACCGGCATCCCGGCCCCCCGCTACATCACCTACGTCCCGCTCACCGACCTCCCTCCGGACCCGGTCAACCCCAAGCGTCACGAAATCGAGCGGCTCATCGACTCGATCCAGGTCCATGGGTTCATCGAGACGATCGTGGTCGACGAGCGCACGAGCCTGACGATCGCCGGTCACGGCCGCCGAAAGGCCCTGATCGAGATGCAGACCCGCGGCGAACCGATCCCCGGCGGCCTCCTCATTGACGACGACGGCGGATGGCTGGTCCCCGTCAGCCGCGGCTGGGCCTCAACCGATGACCGCCAGGCCCGCGCCGTCCTGGTGCTCCTGAACCGGCTCTCCTCCGCTGGAGGCTGGGAGGCCGGGCCCCTCGCCGAAATCCTCGAAGACCTCGCCACCTCCGAGGTCGAGCTCTTCGACTCCCTCGGCTTCGCAGACGACGAGATGGAGGAACTCCTCCGGCAGGTGGACCCGGAACGCCTCCCACAAGGCCCTACCGGCCCCGGCCACGACTCCGACCGTGACGGCGCCGACAACGACGAAGGCGGCTACGGAGACAGCGGCGACAACGACCGACCAACCGGCGTGTGCTGCCCGGCCTGTGGCCACCTCTTCAGCCCGGGACGATAGTCCGCCCACCTTCCTAGGGTGCCGCCATGCCCCGCCGCAAAGTCCGCCGCACAGCCGCCCCGGCGCGCGCCCGGCTGCTCACGCCGGAGGTCCAGGCACGCCTGATCGACGCCAGCCGCGCCGGGCTCTCCGCGGATCTGGCCGCAGTCCACGCCGGGGTCTCCCGCGCCACCTTCATGCGGTGGATGGCCATTGGACGGACCGAGTCAGTCGAACGGGCCGAGGGCAAGGATCCCGACCCCGACCTCGGCCACCTGGTGGACTTCTTCGACAGCGTCGAACGTGCCCGCGCCGCCGCCGCTCTCGCGTACGCCCTGGACATCCGGCGCGCCGCCCGCGGCGGCATCGTCACCACCCACCGCACCTTTGATCCGCACACCGGCAAGGTGCTGGAGGAGACCATCACCACGCCCCCCGACTGGCGGGCCGCGGCCTGGTACCTGGAGCGGCAGCACCGCAAGCAGTACGGCAGGGAAGAGCACCTGGAGGTCGAGCTGACCGGAGCCTCCGGTGGGCCTGTCGCCGTGGAGCAGACCGGCCCGGCCGCCGACCTCGCCGGCCGCCTGGCAGCGACCCTGCACGCACTCCAGTACCCCGAGGACGACGAACCTGCGCCCGCCGGCGAGTGAGCCCGCGACTCTAACGTCCCCGGACCGCCACGGTGCTCCCTCCTCACCACCACCACCGGAGGGCACACCACCCATGAAGATCATCAGCCGCGCGCAGTGGGGCGCGAAGCCGTGGAACGGCACCCCCGCCACCATCGCTCTGGCCCGCCGCACCGAGTTCTTCGTCCACTACGACGGCGGCGAACCCATCAAGCGCACTGGCTACGCCATCATGCGGGCCATCGAGTCCACCCACCTCAGCCAGGGCTGGGCGGGCGTGGGCTACAACTTCGTCGTGGACCAGGCGGGCAACGTCTACGAGGGCCGCGGCTGGACCCTCCAGGGCGCACACTGCCCCAACCACAACGTCTCCGGCATCGGTGTCCAGATCGCCATCGGCGGCGACCAGAAGCCCACCGCCGCGGCCCTGGCCGCCTGCCGGGCCCTGTACGAGGAGGCGTGCCGCAAGACCGGCCGGACCCTGGCAAAGCGCGGCCACCGGGACGGGATCGCGACCACCTGCCCCGGCAAGCACCTCTACGCCTGGGTGCAGGCGGGCATGCCCGCGGGCGACCACACCACTCCCCCGGACCCCGGCGACAAGCCCGACACCGGCTCGGGCGACATCGCCCGCTACCAGGTCACCATCCAGGGCCTGGTCTACGGATACGGCGCCAAGGGCGCCCACGTCACCCGTGTCGGAAAGGCTCTGGTGGAGCAGGGCTTCGGCCGGCACTACACCTCGGGCCCCGGTCCGGTGTGGACGGACGTGGACACCCTCAACTTCAGCGACTTCCAGCGGTCCCTGGGCCTGACCGGGAAGGACGCGGACGGTGTCCCGGGCCCGACCTCCCTGAAGGAGCTGCTCGGCACCGTGCCGGGCAACCCCACACCGAAGCCGAGCCCTCCGTTCCCCGGCCGCGACCAGTTCGGCCCCGGCAAGAACAACGGGCACATCGTCATCCTCGGTCAGCAGCTCGTCCGCAAGGGCTTCGGCCGCTTCTACACCACCGGGCCCGGCCCTCGATGGTCCGACGCCGACCGCCAAAACGTGACCGCGTTCCAGCGCGCCCAGGGCTGGACCGGCTCGGATGCGGACGGACTGCCGGGCCCGGAGACCTGGTCCCTTCTCTTCGCGTGACCCTTCCGGCCGGGCCGCCGCCGCGGCCCGGCCCCGACCGAAAGGCCCTGTCCGTGGCAGGCGAGACCACCATCACCGTCGTCGGCAACCTGGTTGACGACCCCGAACTGCGCTTCACCCCCTCGGGCGCGGCCGTCGCGAAGTTCCGCGTCGCCTCCACGCCGCGCACCTTCGACCGCCAGACCAACGCGTGGAAGGACGGCGACAGCCTGTTCTTGTCCTGCCAGGTGTGGCGGCAGACCGCGGAGAACGTGGCGGAGTCCCTTCAGCGGGGGATGCGCGTGATCGCCCAGGGCCGCCTCAAGCAACGCGTGTACGAAGACCGTGAGGGGGTGAAGCGCACGGTCTTCGAGTTGGACGTGGACGAAGTGGGGCCCGCCCTGTCCCGCGGCACGGCCAAGGTGACCAAGGTGTCGGGCCCGCGTTCGGGCCCGACACCGGGCACAGGTTCCGCCGATCCATGGACGGGCGGGCAGCCGCCGTTCTAGGTCTGGGGCACTGTGCCGTCCCGAACGCCGAGCCCGATCCGTTCCTACATCGAGGTGGGGAAGCGTGGGGGTGCGGGTCGCGGCTCCGGACTCCCCACCGTCCCCGTGGTATCCGCCGATTCGGTCTCGAAGGGGGCGGGTGACTGCGGTGTCGGAGCCATCGTCGGTACGGGATCCGCAGGTGTCACGCCGCCAGAGGGAGGCAGGGGCCCCGGAAGCGCCTCTCCCGAAGTCGTGGGCCGGGGAGCACGGCTGGCCGATGCACCGGCAGCGCCGCGGCCGCCGTCCTTGACGCCGTCGAGAACGGCGGCCACCGCATCGTCGGATCCGGCCGGGACGATCCCGAGCGGACTGCTGTGGGCACTTCCGAGGACGAGCCGGGCCGCTTGAAGGACAACGACCGAGACCGTGTCGTCGGCCCAAGGGGCGCGCGCAATCGACTCCTCGGCGAAGCCCAGGGTGCCGACCGCCAGGAAGGCGAGGCGGTCCGGCAGGGCGGCCGATCCGAGCACGGATGGTTGCGGCCCGCCCGGTGCCTCGCCTTCCGCGGCCGGGCGGGCCAGGGACTTGGCCCACGCGTCCAGCCGTTCCTCGTCAGTCCCCCACAGGACGACGCGGCCGTCCCGCCGGATGCCTTCGTACAGGTTGCTGTTCTTCTCCTCGGCCGCCCAGGCCGCGGCCGCGTCCCCGTCGGGGAAGACGCGGAAGCCGACCTTTTCAAGACCGTAGGAGAACGTGAAGGCGGTGGAGGTACCCACCGAGGCTTCGCTGAACATCACCGTGCCGTCGGCGTCCACGCACTTCGCCTCGTACGGGCCTAGGGGATCACAGGTCATTCGCCCGCCTGCGAGGATCCGCTGAAAGGCGGCGCCTTTGTAGGTGCCCGCGAGGGCCCTGGCCTCCTGGCTGGCGGTGGGACTGCCCGTGCTGGTCTCGGTGCTGCCGTTGTTCCCGAGGGGGTGGAGCAGCTGCGCGAAGAGCACGCCACCGACGATGGCCGGTATCGCGACCGCAGCGAACTGCGCCCACCGTGGGAACCGACTGCGGCGGGTGGCCTCATCGGCCGGGCCGGGAAGCGGGGGAAGGACTCCGGCGGCCGGAGCCGCCTCGAAGCGAGGGATGCTCTTGCCGCTGCCCAGGCGCACGTTCATCTCGATGACCCGGGGACAGTGGGTACGCACGAGCTCCTGTGCCTGCGCGATCGTCAGTTCCGGGCAGACCCGCTGTATGCCTCGCACAGCCGACTCGAAGGACTGGCCCGGCCGGACGAAGAGGTACGTGACACCCTCGTCCTGCTTGGTCAGGGTGATCACGTCTGCGCCCATGTCTTCTTCTTCGACGCGCAGCTCGGGGAGGTGGTTCATGGACACTTACTGGTTGCGGTCGGGCGCGTTCTGCTTGAAGCGGGCGGCAAGCCTGGCAGCGATGTCTTCGAGGTCGGAGTCGGGAATCGCCTCGATGTTGGCCACGCGGATCTCCACGTCACCGGCCTGTGCGATGCGGGCATGGACTCCGGGGTCGGTCAGGTCCTCGGCGGGACCGGCAGGGAGCGGACGTGCGCGCCGGTCGGCCTCGCGCATCATGGCCTCGAAGGCGCGGCTGCGCGCGTCTTCGCTGATCGGAGTTCTGGGTGCGAGGGCGCTTGCGGCCATGACCATCTTCGCCGTGTCGGGATCGTCCGGCACCGCGTCGCCGGACAGGCAGCGTTCCAGCCGCTCGGCGGCCGCCCTACCCCATCGACCCAGCATCGTCTCTCTCCCTCAGCCTCACCGGTTCGTCGGCCATTACACCCTCTCGCCGCTGTGCGTCGGAAGTAGGCCGGAGGTACGCCGCCAGGTTGCTGTCACTCTCGGGCATCAGCTTCCGGAGTTTGGCCAGCGCTCGGCAATGCAACACCCGAATGGTACCCACCGATTTTCCCATGATCTCAGCGGTCTCGGTCGGTGAGAATCCGGCGGTGATACGGAGCGCCAGGACGCGGTTCTGCTGCGGTGGCAGTTCGCCCATCTTGCCCTGGATGGCTTGGCGGAGTTCGTTCCACTCGGCCACCTCGGCGGGGCCCATCTCGGCGCTCGGTGCGTCGAGGTACCAGAAGTCGGAGGTCGGCTGCTCGAATCCCCGGTTCCTCTTGGGTCGGAAGTGGTCGTTGTAGACGTTCCGGGCAACGGTCCAGATCCAGGCGTTGATGCCGCCGCCGTCGTACAGGTGGATCTTCTGCACGACCTTGACGAAGACCTCCTGCGCCAGGTCCTCCGCAGTGGCCGGGTCCTGGACGCGGCCACGCATGTAACGGACCACTGGTTCGTAGAGCGCAGAGAACAGGTAGGCGAGGGCGTCCTTGTTCGTCGGATCTTCGGCGGCCCGCAGGGCAGCGGCTTCCAGCGGCTCGAACTCGCCGGCAGGCGGCGGGTGCTCGCTCTCGCTGGGGGTCTGGCGCATTCCGCATCGCTCCGGTCTTGATCGGCCTCGGAGCGCCATCTTCTGCCGGCCGCAAACGGATGCGCCACACCCTATTCGCACGGGAGATCGAAAAACACTGGTAAAGGGCAAAAGTGAACTATCAGCCAGGATGCTCAGGTTAGGTATACCTACAACCGCCACATAGTGGATGAATCGACTTGCCTAGCTGCGGTGCGAAGGCGACGCGGGCCCGCTCCCGTTGCAGAACGGTTACACCCGAGTGCTCATGCTTCGTCAAAAGCACGACCGTCTGACGCTCCTGACGGCTCCCCGTATACGTCCGGACGTGGTGTGCACTATCGTGGCGTGGAGCTTTCGCCGGGATGAGCAACCGGCGCGACCAACGCCTAGAGGGAAGTCCGTCATGCCCCCTGTCCGTCTGGAAGACGCGATCAACCGCCTGCCGTTCGAGACATGGCTGCGCGCAGAGCAGAGCGCGGAGCGGATCGGTCTCCCCGCGGCCGAGGCCGACCGGGTCCTCCGGGCCGGTCGCCGCAACGGGATGCTCACGGTCCGCCGCGAGGGTGGGCTCCTTGAATTCATGCGCGTCAGCCGACGCCCCCGAGTCGGTGCCCGGCGCACCAGGAGTTCCTGATGGCCCCACGGGTCGACCGCCTCTTCGCCGGGCGGGACTTGACGGAAATCTGCCCTTCGGAGCTGCCCGATGGTTCGTGAACGGGTACAACCCCAGGGGAGCACCAGCCGCACGCCGCGTGCCGAGGCTCTGGCGGGGTGGGTGTCGATACAGCCGAGGGGGAACGGGATGACGGGGGCCACGGCGATCACGGCCTGGCGCTCCCGCGCCCTGGACAGCCTGCGCCTGGCTCGGGAAAGCGGACAGGGGCAGGCCGAACAGAGGATCCTGGCGGACCTCCGCGCCGTCCACGAGGCCCTCGGCAGAGGGCTGGTGGGTACCCCAGAGGAGCAGAAGGACTACCTGTTCGCGAGGCGGACGGGCTCACCCGTGCCCGAGCTGGCTGCCGTGAGCATCGACACCAACGAATGGCCCCTTCCTCCTTCTGCGGTGCCCACGGCCTCGGGGCTCAGTCGCACCTCACCCGAGACCGAGCAACGGATCACCGAGCTCTTCGCACTGACCGGACCGTTGGCCGCCGGCGCCGCGGACAACCCACGGTACGAGGCCCGGTTCCGGCCCGAGGACGGTCAACGCTTCCAGGGCACGCCCTTGCCTTGGGCGATCTGGGACACACAGGACAACATCCCTGTCGCGTACCACGGTGACAAGGAGCTGTGCGAGTACCAAGCCTCGATCGCCTCGGACGCCTACCGGAGCCGCAAGAAACCGGCGTGACGGCGTGTCACTGCTCCAGCGGCGCGCCCGCGAAGATGCACCCGCAGGGGGGTCCTAACGGTCTAGGCTGTCCCCCACAGTTGCTGTCCCGATCATGGGTTCCGGCCCCGGCCGCCCAGGACGGCAACGACAAGACCACGAGAACCAGAGAAGCCCCGCCACTTCCGACTGCGACGGTTGGCCCCTAATCGCAACGGAAGTACCCGGCGGGGCACCTCGGGAGACCTACATGGAGATTCGGTCTCAATGAGCACCACAGTACCCGCCCTCGGGTGGGTTCAGGCAAACGTTAGGCCCACCGGGCGGCGCGTCGCGCGCCGACTTCCGGTGGGCCTAAGTGCGTTCTGTGGTGGCCGTAGCCTGTCCCCCTGGACGGAGCCGTGCCTTACTCATCGCTCGGTCTTGGCATCCCGTCTATCTGCCTCTCCCCTTACGGAGGTCGTCGTGACCTAGCCCAGCGTGGAGGTCCGGTGACGCAGGTCCCATGTGGCGTGGGCCCTTCCGATCCGCTCCTCCAGGTCGTCCGCTCGATGTGGCGTCGAGGTTCGACCGCTTCCCTACTCGGGCCTTAGCAGAGGCCCGTTGGCTCCCCGCACATATGTGCGGTTTCACCCGGTTCTTCCCTGAACCCCCGTCACCGAGGGCCCTTTTGTGTGCCCTCGGTTCCCCGACAGCACGGAGTCATGATGCCCCATGTCCTCGCGCGCGGCCAGTCCATCCCGCCGACGCGCCGACGAAATACCGACCCGTCTCCGCGCTATGGCATGTCCATGTCAGCATCGGAGCGCCGTTCTCTGTCGGAGAACGGGGCCTGGGGCAGGTTGTCGCCGCGGATGCTCAGGCTGCTCCTCCGCGGCGACCTGGACGATCGGTACGTCGGTCGAAACGACGACGACAGCGGCTACAGGCTCACCATGGCTCTCGCCGTCGGCGCCTCCCAGCCGGGCCGCACCTGGACCGCGGCCGAGTTCCACCACGCGCTGATCTACAGCCCGACTTCGGGAGGAAGCTGGGCCCGGCGCCTCCACACCCGCAAGGGCGCCGCGTACGCCGAGGGCAAGCTCACCTCGATGCTGGAAAAGGCACAGCAGCAGGTGGCCTCCGCACCCGTGATCACAGGTCGTCAGAGCGCCTTTGACAAGATCACCCAGGTACGAGACGAGGTCGAACGACGGGTGTGGACGGGGAGCCGTGGAGCCGACACCGACCTCAAGAACCTGGCGCTCCGGTTGAGCAAGTGCGAGGAGGCCGGCGGCCTGGATCATGAGCTTGCCGTGCGGCCCCAGGCGGAGCAGATGGGGTGCGGCACCGGGACCGCCGCGGACAGCAACAGGCGGCTTCAGGAGATGGGCTTCCTCAAGCTCGTCGCCTCCGGGGCCGGAACTGACCGGGGCTCACGATGGGTGCTCACGTGCCCCACTGAAAAGCGTGCGCAACCCGGACACCCACCAGCACCAGGGACTGGGGGGGGCAAAGCCCCTGTCCGGATCGTGCACAACGACACCCGCCTCCTGGCGCAGATCATGAAGCACGACGCCTTCCACCGCTCCGCACACGGAACCAACGGGGCCCGGATCCTGACGAACCTGGACGTGACCGAGGGCACGAGCAGGAAGGAGCTCCAGGACCAACTCGGGCTCCACCGCACCACGATCTCGCGGCGCCTGGACCTGCTTGTCCTGGACGGCCTCGTCGTGGAGCGTGAGGGCCTGTTCTACCTGCCTGCTGGCGAGCAGCTCGGTGAAGGGTTGAAACTGCCCGAGAAGGCGGTCCTGGACCGCGTGGCGGAGCGCCGCGGGACCCTCGGCGCCTTCGAGCGCCGCAAGGCGTGGCACGCCAGCCAGCGGCAGGACTACAGGCAGTGGAGAGAGGCCGTGGCCAGGATGCAGGAGGCTCGTCGTCAGGGGAGGGCGCGGCTCGTGCCTGCGGGGGCCGTCGACGCTCTGACGGGCGAGATCCTGGATCCGGCATGGAAGGGTTGGAATGTGTCCGACCCTCACCGGCCCGTTCCCGTTCCGGAGTGGTCGGCGCAGGCCGCTTAGAGTCCTGTTCCCCGGGGGAACACAGCATCAGTAGCGGCGCACGGCCGCCCAGGCGTGGTGGACGGCACCGTCGAGGTGACAGCCGTGCTCGTCGGCGAGGGAGTCCGAGCCGCACAGGCCGCCCTGGTGGTCGTTCCCGATCGTTGTGGCGCGCTCGTACTCGACAGAGACGAACACGTGCCGCGCATCGGTCCGCAGTTCACAGAGAAGGTCACCGGTAGCGCCGGGGCCGGCGCCACCCACGAGCTGGGACAGGCATGCCTCCACGAGACGGCGTACCCGGTCGTCCACGACGCCGAGCATCAGGGGAAGAACCCGGCGCACGATGGCCTGGGCCCGCTGGGCTGATGCCCCCGAGGCGGGCAGAACGAATCGGCTGGTGTGGGTGGTGCGCAGTTCGGCGTGAAGTGCACCGGCTGCGGAGGCCGCCGCGCGTGCGGCGCCTGGTTCGCTCGCGGACGCCTGTGTAGGGATCAGCGACCCGAGGCCGGGTCGCAGGGCGGAGACCTCCGGTGTCCCCGCGGAGCGCACGTAGTCCGTGGCCGCCGTCGTGGGTCCCGGCGGAATCGGCCGGTGGTCGCGCATACGTGAGCCCCCTGCTCATCTTCGGTCGGGCGTCGAACCGACTCGCCTGCCGTGTGGCCGGCTACGGCTCACAGCTCTTGGCTTCAAGCCCTGCGGAATATGCACCTGACATACGCCGCGAACAGACCCCCGAGTCGGATCTTGCATCAGCGCAGGTCAAAGTGTCAACGATCGTTCTTTCGTTTGGCAATGATCGTTGGACCAGGCTAAGTTTCGCCCACGCTGCGTGCCAACCGTCACCGGCACCACGACAAGCATCGGAGATCGACGTTGGGTGACTCGCACACCCCCCTTCCAGAGACCGTGGCCCGGATCCGCCGTCTGCTCGCCGAGCGGAACCTGCGCCTGGACCAGTACCTGGACCTGAAGAAGTTGTCCTACGACACCGGCGTCTCGACCGAGACCGTCGCGGCCCTCTTGGCGGGCCGCGCGACGGCCGAGTCGCGTGAGACCGACACACGGGAAATCGCCCGGCACCGGTTCCGGTTCCTCCACGCCACGCGAACCGGCCCGACAGGCGACCCGTACACCGCCCGCGAAATCGCGGACGCCATCAACGTCACCAGGGAATGGGTTCGCCTGCTCCTCGGAAAAGACCAGAAGAAAATTCCGAGCCTCGAAGTCGCGAAGCCTCTCGCCAGATTCTTCGGCGAGGAGATCACATTCCTCACGGACACGGCTTCGGAAGCTCTGAACAAGCAGCTCCACCGGATTGTCGAATCCTTGGAATCGCCCAGTTCGACCGACCCGATGGAACGACTCATCAGCGAGTACGGACTTCAGGGGGTTTCCGCCCGAAGTACCGACTTGACGGATCGCCAGAAACATGTTCTCGCCGGAATGATCATGGGGATGATCACCAGCAACGATGCGGAAGGGAGGGGCTAAAGCAGCATGGGGGTGAATTGGGAGATGCGCAAACTCTTGAAGTCGCTGATGGGCGACATAGACCTTCAGGTTCCTGCGCCGCCTCAGCAGCTCTTTCAAGCACTGGTCGACGCCATGGCCAGGCGGCGAGGCGAGACGATCGAACTCAGAATGGCGTCGTTCCCCGAAGGCACCAACCTCACCGGTGTCGTCGTCGAACTGAAGGACCGCCACCTCATCGTTGTCGAGGCCGACACTCCGCCCGAGCACCAGCTCGTGATCCTCGGGCACGAGCTGTGGCACCTTCACGCAGGCCACTGCATCCACGGCCTGCCCGGGTCCGCCGCAGCCCAGGCATACGACAGCACGTTGGATCCCGCAGAACTGGCCACCGTGGTCGCAGCACGCACCCAGTTCGAGGAGAACCGCGAAAGCGAGGCAGAGGTCTTCGGCTACCGGCTGGGCGCCGCGTGCCGCGGCTGGCTCGCCGGCACCCCTGCGGCGCGATCCCCGATCAGGCTGAACGAGGTGGGAGGCCGCATCAACGCCTCCCTCGGATATCACGGTCCGCAGGGCTGAGATGACAATCGAAGACCTCTACATACCCTACGTGATACCCGCCTCGGTACTCGTCATCGCATTCGCCATAAAGGCGCCTGCAATGATGCGCTACTGGAGGAATCCACTCCTGCGGGCCGTAGGTGGACTGCTGCTCGTCGCAGCGGCCGTGTTCGTTTTCGCCTACCCGCCGATGATCGCTTGGGTCAACCAACTCGTCGGAATTCCGAACGTGGCCGCCCCCTGGGTGTACAGCATCCTCACCATCTACTGCGGCTCCTGCCTCGTGCTGATGATCTATTGGCGCGGCGGAGACCAGGCGACGGTGAAGAGGTTCATATGGACGGTCGTATCGGCGTACTCGACCGTCATCATCTCCTACTGGGTGCTCTTCGCCTTCGCGGACGTACCCGTAGAACGCCTCCGGGACCTCGACACCTACTACGCGACCACGCCCTACATGCGTGAGCTCATCATGCTCTACCTGGTGGCTCACTCCGTCGCGTGCAGTGCCAGCCTCGTCCTGTGCTGGACCTGGCTGCGCCGAGTCGACGGCCTCCTCCGCACCGGCCTGCGGCTCCAGGTCATCGGGTACATCCTGAACCTCTGCTACGACGGGGTGAAGTACACCGCCATTGGTGCCCGCTGGTTCGGTGGCAACCTCGACACCCTGAGCACCAACGTCGCCCCACCGCTGGCCTGTCTGTGCGCCATCTTCATCGCGGTGGGCTTCATCCTTCCCCACGCCGGCCAGGGAATCCTTCTGTCCTGGGAGGAGCGCCGCCAGTACCGCCAGCTCGGGCCCCTGTGGCAGGAACTGCGAGCGGTACAGCCCAACATCGCCTCCGTCCGGCTTCCCCTCCGGGCGCCGATCAACCTGCGCCTGGTGCAACGGCGATCCGACATCGGCGACGCCCTGCTCAACCTGGGAGCGCACTTCGACAGCAACCTCCGCGGGGAGGTGTTCGCGGAGCAGATCCGGCTCGACCACGGTGACGCCGAAGCGGCCGCGGTGGCCGACGCTGCGGCGATCCTCGCGGCCGTCGCCTCCATCCGGGCCGAAGCCCCCATGCCGATCGGTGACGGCATGTCCAACACCCATCGCCTGAGCCTTGACCTGCCCGCCATCTCGCAGGCCATCCCCAGAGCCCGAACCATCCAGAAAGCCCGTGATCACATGCACAGTGGCACCCACGAGGAAGTAGCCGCACGATGACCAGCACCACCCCTCCGACCCGCACCGCCATCGTCATCGGCGGGAGCATGGCCGGAATGCTCGCGGCCGCGGCGCTTTCGACGTGGGCCCAGGTCACCGTCATCGACCACGACGTTCTCCCCGAAGGCCCTACTTCGCGCAAGGGCCTCCCCCAGGGCCGCCACGTCCACCTCCTGTGGTCCGGCGGCGCCGCGGCGATCGAAGCCCTCCTGCCCGGCACCATGAAGCGCATCCATCAGGACGGCGTCCACAAGGTTCCGCTGCCGACCGGCATGGTCGCGCTCTCCCCCGAGGGCTGGTTCCGCCGCTGGAGGGAGTCCCACTACATCATCACCGGCAGCCGCGACCGGATCGACTGGCACGTCCGCGAACAGGTCTCGACCCTGCCCGGCGTCACCATCCTCGACCGCACCGACGTTCTCGCCTTCGAAGGCAGTGCCGAGCGTGTGACCGGCGTCCGCGTCCGTACCGCCGGCGAGACCGCCGACCACACCCTGACCGCCGACATCGTCGTGGACGCCTCGGGCCGGTCCTCCCGGACCCCCCGGTGGCTCACCGAGCTCGGCCTCCCGGCCCCCGCGGAGCGGACCGTCGACGCCGGCCTCGTCTATTCCAGCCGGATCTACCGCGCACCCACCGACCTCGGTCGCTTCCCGGTGGTCATCAACGTCCAGGCCGATCCTCACAGCGGCGGCCCCGGCCAGTCCGGAGTCGTCGTGCCCATCGAGGACGACCAGTGGCTGGTCACCATCGCAGGGACCCGCGGCGGTGAACCCACCGCCGAGAACGAGGACTTCGCCGACTTCGCCGGCTCCCTGCGCCACCCCGTCGTCGGCCACATCGTCGCCAACGCCGAACCCCTCACCGATGTCGTACTCACCCGGACCACTGCCAACCACCGCCGGTTCTACGAGAAGGCATCCATGCCCGAGGGGCTCATCGTCATCGGTGACGCCGCCGCCGCGTACAACCCGGTCTACGGGCACGGCATGAGCGTGGCGGCCAAGAGCGCCCTGGCCATGAAGGAGACGATCAGTCGCTACGGCTGGGCCCTTCCCGGCATGGCCCACAGCGTCCAGAAGGCCATCGCCAAGCCGGTCGCGGAAGCATGGGCCCTCTCCACGGGTCAGGACGTCTTCTACTCGGGAGCCACGCCCGATGGCCCCACGGGCGCGGAGAAGGCCGCCGCCGCCTACGTTCGGCGGCTCATCCGGGCTTCCACCGGCTCCGGCCGCGTCGCCCGCGCCGTCACCGACGTGATGACCCTGGAGAAGCCGGCCTTCCCCACCCTGTTCGCCCCGGACATCCTGCTTGCCGCACTGCGCGGCCCGCAGCGGCACCAGCTCACCCGGCCGCCGCTCACAACCGAGGAGCGGGAGGCGTTCTTCACGCCGCGTCCGGTCCCCGTGGCCACCGAGCCCGAGCCCGTGCCCGTGTCCGGCGATGAGCGTGAAGTCGAGATCCTTGCCCTGTAGCACCCGAGCGGTTCGGCCCCCGCGGGGGTGAGGTCGGACCACCACAACGTCGTGGGGGGGCCCGCGCCAATCACGGGGGGGGCC
>NZ_JBEOSD010000017.1:0-76976 GCF_040302735.1 Streptomyces sp. NPDC097619
AAGCTGCTGCCGCCCGAGCAGCTGCCCGCCGCGAACGCCCTCGGCTCCGTCACCAACACCACCGGCATGATGGCCGGGCCGATGCTCGGCGGACTAATCGTGGGCTGGCGGGGCCTTACTTGGCCTCGGCCTTGAGGAGCTCGGCGAGCTCCTCGTCGGACTCGCGGCCCGGCGTCGGCAGGTTGAACTTGGTGATCGCGAAGCGGAAGACCACGTAGTAGACCACCGCGAAGCAGACACCGACACCCGCGAGGAGCAGCGGCTTCTCGGCGATGCCGAGGTTCAGCAGGTAGTCGACCAGACCGGCGGAGAAGCCGAAGCCGTCCCGCATGCCCAGGGCCCAGGTCAGCGCCATCGACACACCGGTCAGGACCGCGTGGATCGCGTAGAGCACCGGGGCGATGAACATGAAGGTGAACTCGATCGGCTCGGTGACACCGGTGACGAAGGAGGTCAGGGCCAGCGAGAACATCATGCCGCCGACGACCTTGCGGCGCTCGGGACGGGCGCAGTGCACGATCGCGAGGCAGGCCGCCGGGAGGGCGAACATCATGATCGGGAAGAAGCCGGTCATGAACTGTCCGGCGCTCGGGTCACCGGCGAGGAAGCGGGCGATGTCGCCGTGCTTGCCGTCGAACTCACCGGCCTGGAACCACGGGAAGGAGTTCAGGAGGTGGTGCATGCCGATCGGGATCAGGCCGCGGTTGGCGACACCGAAGATGCCCGCGCCCACGGCGCCGGAGCCGACCAGCCACTCACCGAAGTTGTGCAGACCGGTGCCGAGGACCGGCCAGATCAGGCCGAAGACGATACCGGCGACCAGACCCGCGAGGGCGGAGAGGATCGGGACCAGACGGCGGCCACCGAAGAAGCCCGCCCAGTCCGGCAGCTTGGTCCGGTAGAACTTCTGGTACAGCAGGGCCGCGATGATGCCCATCACGACACCGCCGAGCACACCCGCGTTGACCGGCGCGTCGTTCATGACGATCTTGCCGTCGACCA
Source organism: Streptomyces sp. NPDC097619 (assembly GCF_040302735.1). Classification (NCBI taxonomy): domain Bacteria; kingdom Bacillati; phylum Actinomycetota; class Actinomycetes; order Kitasatosporales; family Streptomycetaceae; genus Streptomyces; species Streptomyces sp. NPDC097619. Next base: position 1,003 of record NZ_JBEOSD010000017.1, read on the forward strand.
CCGAGGCGACCTGCGGGAGGTTGCTGTCGGTGAAGGTGGCGAGCACCTTCTGGAAGACCAGGTAACCGGTCACGGCCGCGAGGGCCGTGGAGCCGTCGGACTTCTTGGCGAAGCCGATCGCGATGCCGACGGCGAACAGCAGCGCCATGTTGTCGAGGATCGCGCCACCGCCGGCCGCCATGTAACCGGCGATCTTGACGATGAACTCCGGGAAGACGTCCTTGTCGCCGAGCATGTCGCCGGCGCCCAGGCGCAGCAGGAGCGCCCCGGCGGGCAGCACCGCGACGGGCAGCATGAGGCTGCGGCCGATGCGCTGCATGACAGCCATCGCGCCGGAGCCCTTCTTCTTCTCAGCCGCGGGGGCGGCAGCCGTGGACACAACTTCCTCCAGTAGGCAAGGCGCCGCCGGAGGACATGCAAGGGGACGGCGACGTCTCAGAAAAGGGGGTACGCGGGTCCCGGAGTGGGTCGCGTGGTCTACACCAATGGGTGGTGTAGACCAGTTGTAACACGGTGAGGGTTAGATAAGGAACCTTCGTTTTCCTGTGGTCTGCGCCACACTCCCCGGGCGGGGTCCAAAGCCCCGGAACCCCCGCCCCCACGGCCGAAGCGGAACCACGTGCCGGCCGCCCCGGAAGCCGCCCGCGGGCATGACGAAGGCCCCCGGACCGAAGGATCCGAGGGCCTTGCCGATCCGGGCCCAAAGGCCCGGCACGCCTTGCGGTGCCTGCGTGTTGCGGGTCGCTACGCCTTGAGGTTGTCCCGCTCCATCTGGTCGATCTCCTCGTCCGACTCCCGACCCGGGGTCTTCAGGTCGAACTTGGTGATGGCGAAGCGGAAGATCGCGTAGTAGACGAGGGCGAAGGCCAGGCCGATCGGGACGAGCAGCCAGGGCTTCGTGGCCAGCCCCCAGTTGATGACGTAGTCGATCAGACCGGCCGAGAAGCTGAAGCCGTCCTTCGCGCCCAGGGCCCAGCTCACGGCCATCGACACGCCGGTCAGCACCGCGTGGATCGCGTACAGCGCCGGGGCGATGAAGAGGAAGGAGTACTCCAGCGGCTCCGTGATGCCGGTGACGAAGGACGTGAGGCCCACCGAGAGCATCAGGCCGCCGACCTCCTTGCGGCGCCGCGGCTTCGCGCAGTGCGTGATCGCCAGCGCGGCCGCCGGGAGGGCGAACATCATGATGGGGAAGAAGCCGGTCAGGAACAGACCGGCGTTCGGGTCGCCCGCCAGGAACATGTTGATGTCACCGTGCACCGTGGTGCCGTCCGGCTTGGTGTAGCTGCCGAACTGGAACCACACCGGCACGTTCAGGAACTGGTGCAGGCCGATCACCAGCAGCGCGCGGTTGGCCACGCCGAAGATGCCCGCGCCCCAGGCGCCCAGGCCCACCAGCCAGTCCGAGAAGCTCTCCAGCGCGTCGCCGACCGGCGGCCAGATCCACAGGCAGAGCGCGGCGAAGGCGATCGCGACGAAGGACATGATGATCGGGACGAGTCGGCGGCCGTTGAAGAAGCCGAGCCAGTCCACCAGCTTCACCCGGTGGTAGCGCTGCCAGAACCACGCGGCCAACAGGCCCATGATGATGCCGCCGAAGACCCCGGGATTCTGGTAGCCGAAGGCCGAGACCGTGCCGTCCGTGGCCTGGCAGCCCACGCTGACCGCGGCGGCCCCGTCCTCGCAGGACTTGGGGAAGGCGTGCAGCACCCCGCGGTACACGAGGAAGCCGGCCACCGCGGCCAGGGCCGTGGAGCCGTCGGCCTTCTTCGCCATGCCGATGGCCACGCCGATGCAGAACAGCAGCGGCAGGCCGAGGTCGGCGTCGAGGAGGGCCCCGCCCGCGCCGGCCATGACCTTGGCCACGCTGGTCCAGTTCAGCCCGTCCTTGCCGAAGACGTCCGGCTGGCCGAGCCGGTTCAGGATGCCCGCGGCGGGCAGCACCGCGATCGGCAGCTGGAGGCTCCGCCCCATCTTCTGGAGGCCCTGGAACAGGCCGTTCCACCATTTCTGCTGGGGCACTGCTGCGGCGCTGCTCGCGCTCATCGGCGTCCTCCCTGACGGCCCGTTTTGCCGGTTGATGCACACTGGTGTAGACCAGTTGTCGATACGGTCGCGGGGATCCGCCCGAGAGGGCGGGGATCCGTGATCGTCATCATTCGGCAGAAGCCGGAGCCGCGCTCGCGAAGATGGGCCAACCGTGGGTTACCGTGACAAAGCGGACTCACCGGCGGACCTCATCTCCGGGGCGAATCCGCCGAGACGTTCCTTGAAACAGGGAGAACAGACACATGGCCACCAAGGCTGAGAAGATCGTCGCCGGGCTCGGCGGAATCGACAACATCGACGAGATCGAGGGCTGCATCACCCGCCTCCGCACCGAGGTCAACGACCCCTCCCTCGTCGACGAGACCGCCCTCAAGGCCGCCGGCGCCCACGGCGTCGTCAAGATGGGCACCGCGATCCAGGTCGTCATCGGCACCGACGCCGACCCGATCGCCGCCGAGATCGAAGACATGATGTGAGCTGAGCCCCACGGCTCCGGCGCCCCGGCGCCCACGCACCCCGAGGACCCCGCCCGGCCCGCCGCGGCGGGGTCTTCGCGCGCCCGCCGCCCACCCCGCCATCCCTTAGGCTCGACCGCATGTCTCGCATCGACGGCCGTACGCCCGAACAGCTCCGCCCCGTCACCATCGAACGGAACTGGAGCAAGCACGCAGAGGGCTCCGTCCTCATCTCCTTCGGCGACACCAAGGTCTTCTGCACCGCCTCCTTCACCGAGGGCGTCCCCCGCTGGCGCAAGGGCAGCGGCGAGGGCTGGGTCACCTCCGAGTACTCGATGCTGCCCCGCTCCACCAACACCCGCGGCGACCGCGAATCCGTCCGCGGCAAGATCGGCGGCCGCACCCACGAGATCTCCCGCCTCATCGGCCGCTCCCTGCGCGCCGTCATCGACTACAAGGCCCTCGGCGAGAACACGATCGTCCTCGACTGCGACGTCCTCCAGGCCGACGGCGGCACCCGCACCGCCGCCATCACCGGCGCCTACGTCGCCCTCGCCGACGCCGTCGCCTGGGGACAGCAGAAGAAGCTGATCAAGGCCGGCCGCAAGCCCCTCACCGGCACCGTCGCCGCCGTCAGCGTCGGCATCGTCGACGGCACCCCCCTCCTCGACCTCTGCTACGAGGAGGACGTCCGCGCCGAGACCGACATGAACGTCGTCTGCACCGGCGACGGCCGCTTCGTCGAGGTCCAGGGCACCGCCGAAGGCGAGCCCTTCGACCGCAAGGAGCTCAACGCCCTCCTCGACCTCGCCGCCGGCGGCTGCGCCGACCTCGAAGCGCTCCAGCGCCAGGCCCTGGAACTCTGACGGCCCGGCCGTCCGGCCACCCGCCCCACCGCGGCGACCCCCTCGCCGCCGGCACGCAACCGGAACCCGCCCCCACGGCGTCTGCACCGGTACGGGCGCACGGCATCGAAACCGTGCGCCCGTCCACGCACGCGGAAGCGGGCCGGACACCGGGTCCGACCCCCACCGGCCCACCGCCGAACCGCGTCCGGGGGCCGCGTCCGACACCTGGGGGGACCCACCGATGTCCAAGCACCACCGCCTGGCCGCACTCGCCCTGGCCGCGGCCCTCGCCGTGCCCGTGCTGACCGCGTGCGATGCCGTCTCCACGGCCTTCGACTGCGCCAACACCGCGGTGGCCGTCACGGACGGGGTCAACGACCTCCAGCAGGCCGTCTCCCAGGCCGACAACAGCCCCCAGGACGCCCAGAACGCCCTGGACCGGATCGAGCAGAACCTCAAGAAGATCGGCGACCAGACCGACAACACCGACCTGGGCAAGGCCGTCGACTCCCTCACCACCGGCGTCGGGAACGTGCGCGACTCGATCCGGAACGGCGACGCCACCCCGGACATCACGCCCATCACCGACGCCGCCGCCGAACTCACGAAGGTCTGCACCCCCTGACCCGACACCGGCCCCCGCTGCCGGCCCCGGCCCGGCACCCCGGCCGGACCCCGCACCCGCCACGGGGATACTGGAGGGCATGACCCGCCTGATCCTCGCCACCCGCAACGCGGGAAAGATCGCCGAACTCCGCGCCATCCTGTCCGCCGCCGACCTGCCCTACGAGCTGGTCGGCGCGGACGAGTTCCCCGAGATCCCGGACGTCAAGGAAACCGGCGTCACCTTCGCCGAGAACGCCCTCCTCAAGGCCCACGCCCTGGCCCGCGCCACCGGCCTGCCCGCCCTCGCCGACGACTCCGGCCTCTGCGTGGACGTCCTCGGCGGCGCCCCCGGCATCTTCTCCGCCCGCTGGGCCGGCACCCACGGCGACGACCGCGCCAACCTGGACCTGCTCCTCGCCCAGCTCTCCGACATCGACGCGCCCCACCGCACGGCCCACTTCTACTGCGCCGTCGCCCTCGCCCTCCCCGACGGCACCGAGCGCGTCGCCGAGGGCCGCCTCCTCGGCACCCTCCGCCACACCCCCTCCGGCACCGGCGGCTTCGGCTACGACCCCGTCCTCCAGCCCCTGGACGACACCCGCACCTGCGCCGAACTCACCCGCGAGGAGAAGAACGCCATCTCCCACCGCGGCAACGCCTTCCAGGCCCTCCTCCCGCACCTCCGCGAACTCCTCGGCTGACGGACGGACGGGACACGCGAAGGGCCGGTCCTCCCGGAAGGGAGGACCGGCCCCGGTCACTGGTACGCCCGATCGGATTCGAACCGACACACACGACCACCTAAAGATCGCCGCTCAACCAGTTGGCGCACGGGCGCGAGCACACCACACTGTACTGCGCCCGACGAGACCGTGGGCCATCCCGCGAGACCCTATCGACGGGGAGAGGTGCCCCGGCACCAAGTGCTCGTCGAGGCATGACAGTTGGGGCACAGCAGCCGCAGATTCCCGATACGGTCGTCACACCGGTCCCCGTTCACGTGGTCGACCTCCAGCGTCATGGGCATGCCCAGCCACACGGGAGGGGTCCCGCACTCGGCACAGCGGTCCGGCACGCCGGATTCGCTCAGAGCCCGCCGCAGCAGATGCGTCCGGGTGCGCCGTCCGTCCCGCCGCTCCACCAGGACCTCCGCCGCGGGCCGCACGGAGCTCGGCCCGGGCGTGCCGCCCCGGTGCGCCCGGCCCAGGAAGTGGGCCGTGGCCAGACCGTCGTCGTCGATCCATCGCTTCAGCGCGGCACGCGTGCTTCCCGTATCGGGCAGACCGAGCCGACGGAGCGTCTCCGCCAAGGACCGCGACGCGGCGACGGCCTCCGACAGGACCCCTCCCGCCGGCTTCGCGCGAGGACGTCGACCGGGCCGCACGCGGACCTTCGCCGTCACCGGACCCGCCTCTTGGAGCGGCCGCGCCGGGTGTCCGTGACGGAGTGACGGTTCGGGCACAGGAGACGTAGATTCTCCTGCCTGTTGTCACGCCAGTCCCCGTCGATGTGGTCGACCTCCAGCGTGAGCGGTCGCCCCCGCCAGGTAGGCCCCGTCCCGCACGTCACGCAACGCTCGTCGACCCCCAGCCGGACGAGAGCCCGCTTCAACCGCTCACCCTGCGCCCGCCGCAGGCCCGGCCCCTCCTGCTTCACCAGCAGCGCCCTCGTGCGTTCGCCTCGGCTGCTGCCGCTTGGCGGGCGACGACAGCCGGAAGTGCGAGGTGTCGATCCCCAGGGCCCGGACGCGTCGGCTGATGTGGGTGTGGTGGCCGCCGACGACGTCGAGGCCGAGATGCCGCAGGACCTGGCACATGTTCGTCGACGCGGCCACGGCCTCCGACAGGACCTCCTTCGTCCACCTCACACCCTCCCGCTCGAAGTGGGCGGTGTCCACGCCCAGCTTCCGCATCCGGTCGCGGATCCGGCGCCGCGCCGGCCCCTTCGGGTCCACGCCCAGCTTCCGCAGGGCCTCGCTCAGGGTGCGTGAGGTGTGGGCCGCCTCGGTGAGGCTGGCTTCGGTGTACGGGCCTTCCGGCGTGGTGTTCTCTTCCCGGTCGCGCGTGCGGTCCCTCGGGTGGAGCAACGAGCCGATCGTCCGATGGCCACGCCGGGTGTGTGGAAGGCCCGCACCGAACGTGATCGGTGCGGGCCCTTCCGGGTGGGTCAGATGCCCAGGTCCTTGATGATCTTGGCTACGTGGCCGGTGGCCTTGACGTTGTAGAGGGCGCGTTCGACCTTGCCCTCCTCGTCCACGACGACGGTGGAGCGGATGACGCCCGTCACCGTCTTGCCGTAGAGCTTCTTCTCCCCGTAGGCCCCGTACGCCGTCAGGACCTCCTTGTCGGGGTCTCCGACCAGGGTGACCTTCAGGTTCTCCTTGTCACGGAACTTCGCCAGCTTCTCCGGCTTGTCGGGGGAGACGCCGATCACGTCGTACCCGGCGCCCGCCAGCAGGTCGAGGTTGTCGGTGAAGTCGCAGGCCTGCTTGGTGCAGCCGGGGGTCAGGGCGGCGGGGTAGAAGTAGACGATCACCTTGCGGCCCTTGTGGGCGGCCAGCGAGATCTCGTTGCCGTCGGCGTCGGGCAGGGTGAAGGCGGGGGCGGTGTCGCCGGGCTGCAGTCGCTCGCTCATCTCTCGCGGTCTCCTCATAGGGGGTGCAGTACCTCACGAGCGTAAGCTGACAGACTGTCCAGGTCGGACTACGCCCACACACCATCCACGGAGGCAGCGCGGTGTCGGAAGTCAGGACCCCTGCGCAGATCGAGGCGGACATCGTCCGCAGGCGCGAGCAGCTCGCCGAGACGCTCGACGAGATCGGCGTGCGCATGCACCCCCAGACGATCATCGGCGACGCCAAGGCCCGAGTGGCCTCGACCGTCGACCAGACGGCGGGCCGGGCCTTCGTCGCGGTCAACCGCGTCGTGACCGACGTGAAGGCCGGGTTCCGGCACGAGGACGGCCGGCCCCGGCTGGAGCGCGTCGTGCCGGTGGCCCTGCTGGCCGTCGGCGTGCTCGGCCTGTTGACGGCCTCCCGCCGCCGGCGGGGCTGAGGCGGCCGCGGTGCGCGCGGCCGTTCCGAGGCTTCTCCGGCCCCTCCGGGGTCCTGCGGGGGCCCGGGCAGGTAGGTTTTCCGGGTGAGCGAGAACACGCACGACAAGCTGCCCATCCGGATGCTGCACGACCGCGTGCTCGTCCGGTCCGACTCTCCCGAGGGCGAGCGGCGCTCCGGCGGCGGCATCCTGATCCCGGCGACCGCGGCCGTGGGCAAGCGGTTGTCCTGGGCCGAGGTGGTGGCCGTCGGGCAGAACGTGCGCACGGTGGAGCCGGGTGACCGGGTCCTGTACGACCCCGAGGACCGGGCCGAGGTCGAGGTCCGCGGGGTGGCGTACGTGCTGATGCGCGAGCGCGACCTGCACGCGGTGGCCGCGGAGCGGCTGGAGGGCTCCGAGGACTCCACGGGGCTGTACCTGTAGCGGTCCCGGACCCGCGGAACGTGCCGGGGGGCCGGTGACGAAGACCGTCACCGGCCCCCTGGCTTTGCGTCCCACGATTGCCGTGCCGTGCCGCGGCGCGTGGCTCGCCGTCCCGTGCCGGGCCGGTTCCGTCGGAGCGTCCGTGCCCCGGCGCTCCGGTGCCCGACTGCCCGAGTGCCTCAGTGCAGGGCCTTGAGGCCGATCACGCAGCCCACGATGCCCGCGAGCAGCAGCACCTTGGCCAGGGAGACGGCCTCGCCGTCGAAGGCCATGCCGTAGACGACGGTGAGGACGGCGCCGATGCCGACCCAGACGGCGTATCCGGTGCCCACCGGCAGGGTGCGCAGGGCGAAGGCCAGTCCGGCCATGCTGAGGGTGAGGCCCACTCCGAAGACCACGGAGGGGAGGAGGCGGCTGAAGCCTTCGGATTTGCCGAGGGCGGTCGCCCAGACGGCTTCGAGGACGCCGGAGACGATGAGAACGAGCCAGGCCATGGTGAAACTCCCTGGCACCGTCTTGTCTCGTCCGGGTACGGCACCCCTCGTCCGGAGGCCGTTCTCCGGCCTCGTGTTCGACCTTCTCACACGGGGGCGGCGGGGGCAAAGGGCCCTTGGTCCCGGGCGAAAGGCCCCCCTGACCCCGGTCGCGGGGTAGGGGGGCCTTCGTGGGGTGCGGGCCGGACCGGTCGGGTCCGGCGGGGGTCGGGCCGATCAGTTCCCGGTGCCGCGGGTGGTGCCGCCCTCGGTGGCGATGCCGCCCTGGTCACCGCCGGCGCCGCCGCCGGTGACCGTGCCGCCGCCGGTCACGGTGCCGTTCCCGCCGCCGTTGTCGGTGCCGCCGTCGGTGCCGCCCGGGTTTCCGCCGCCGTCGGTGCCACCGGTGTCGCCGCCGCCCGTGGTGCCGCCGGTGTCGTTCCCGCCGTTGGTGGTGCCGCCGCGGTTGCCGCCGGTCGTGCCGCCGTTGTCGGTCCCGCCGCGGTTGCCGCCCGTGGTGCCGCCGTTGTCGTTGCCCCCGCGGTTCCCGCCGTTGCCGCCGGTGCCGCCCTCGGTGCGGCCGCCGTTGTCGTTGCCGCCGCGGGTGCCGTCCGTGGTGCCGCCGTCGTCGGTGCCGCCGTCACCGCCGGGGGCGCTGCGGGTCGGGTCCGGCGGGGCCACCGGGGCGGAGTTGACCATGGTCTCCAGGTCGAACTCGACGGGCTCGGAGTCGCGGAGGGCGGCCTTGGTGTAGGCGGCCCAGATGCGGCCCGGGTAGCCGCCGCCGTTGATGCGGGCCTCGCCGAGGGCCCCGTACAGCTCCTCGTGGACGCCGGTGTCCGGGTCCTGACCCATGATCGAGACCACGGTGGCCAGGTCGGGGGTGTAGGCGGCGAACAGGGCCGACTTGTCCTTCTCGCCGGTACCGGTCTTGCCCGCGGCCGGGTGGCCGGAGTTCAGGGCGGCGCGGGCGGTGCCGGACTCGACGGTGCTGACGAGCAGGGAGGTGGTGGTGTCGGCGGCCTCGCGGCTGATCGCGCGGACCGAATCCCGCTTGGGCAGCGGGACCGTGTCCCCCTTCTTGGAGATCTTCGTGACCAGGGTGTACGGGGTGTACTCGCCGTGCGCGGCGAGGGTGGCGTACGCCTGGGTCATGTCGAGGACGCTCGCGGTGGCGGTGCCGAGGGCGATCGCCGGGCCGTCGCCCATGGACGGGGTGTCCTTGGGGATGCCCATCGCGAACGCCGTCTCCTTGATCTTGTCGGCGCCGACGTCCGCGGCCATCTGGGCGTACACGGAGTTCACCGAGCTCTCGGTGGCCTTGCGGACGGTGATGTTGCCGTAGCTGACCTGGTCCTCGTTCTCGGGGGCGTAGCGCTCGCCCTCCCAGCCCTGGACGGGGGTCTTGTTGTCGCCGTTGTAGATCGTGTTCGGGGTGATCAGGCGGCCGTCCTGGGTGGACGAGGTGTTCTGCACGGCGGCGGCGAAGACGAGGGGCTTGAAGGTGGAGCCGACCTGGTAGTCGCGGCGCGTCGCGTTGTTGACGTACTGCTTGGTGTAGTCGATGCCGCCGTACATGGCGACGACCTTGCCGGTGGCGGGGTCGATGGAGGCGCCGCCGACCCGGACCACGCGGTCCTTCTTGTTGTTCTTGGGGTCGAGCTCTTCGGTCACCTTGTCGCGGACGGCCTTGACGAAGTCGTTCTGCCGCTCCTTCTCGATCGTGGTGGTGATCCGGTAGCCGCCCGTGGCGAGGGTCTTCTCGTCGATGATCTTGTTGTCGACGATGTAGTCCTTGACGGCCTCGACCAGGTAGCCGCGCTGTCCGGACAGGCCGGCGGCGGTGCGGACCTTGCCGGGCTCGGGGAACTTCATCGTGGCGCGCTCGGTCGGGTCCAGCCACTTCTGCTTGACCATGCCGTCGAGGACGTAGTTCCAGCGGCCGGTGGCGGCCCCGCGCTCCTGCGGGTGCGCGACCACGTCGAAGCGGCTGGGGGAGTTGAGCAGGGTGGCCAGGTAGGCGCCCTCGGCGGTGCTCAGCTTGCCGACGTCCTTGCCGTAGTACGCCTGGGCGGCGGCCTGGATGCCGTAGGCGTTGCGCCCGAAGTAGCTGGTGTTCAGGTAGCCCTCGAGGATGTCCTCCTTGGAGGACTCGCGACCGAGCTTGATCGCGATGAAGAACTCCTTGGCCTTCCGCTCGACGGTCTGCTCCTGGCCCAGGTAGTAGTTCTTCACGTACTGCTGGGTGATGGTGGAGCCGGACTGCTTGCCCTTGCCGGTGGCGGTGTTCCAGGCCGCGCGGATCATGGCCTTGGGGTCGACGGCCCGCTCCTTGTAGAAGTCGCGGTCCTCGGCGGCGAGCACGGCCTCCTGAACGGTCTTGGGGACCTGCGCCAGGGGCACGTTCACCCGGTTGACCTCGCCGTCCCGGGCCAGGGTGGAGCCGTCGGCGTAGAGGTAGACGTTGCTCTGGGCGGTGGCGGCCTGGTTCGCGGCGGGGATCTGCACCAGCAGGTACCCGGCCACGAGGGCACCGCCGACGAGCAGTCCGCACAGCACGAACAGGCCCAGCAGCATCCGCCAGGTCGGGAAGATCCGGCGCCAGCCCTTCCGCTTCGCCTTCCGGGCGGCCTTCCGCTCGGCCTTCGCGGCCTTGCGGGCCTGCTTGGGGCTCTGCGGAGCGGCGGCGGGTGAGGCGGTCGCGTCAGGGTCGCGGGGTGTCCAACCCTGCTTCGGTGACTCGTCGCTCATGTCTCCAGGACTCCTCGGCCGGCCGTCTCGCATCGCGGGTCAGGCGATTCCACTGTTTCCACGGGTTCGTGCTGGTGGTGCTTTTGGTGCTGTTCTTGCGGGTTCTTGCGCTTTGTTGCTGGTTCTCGCTGGTTCCTGCTGTTCTGCGCGCGATGGAACACCGTAACGCGGCGCACCGGTCCCATTCGGTCGCGCGGGTTCCCCCGCCGCACTAAGCTCGGTCGCTTTGGTCCCGGTCCTCCGGCCGCGCACGGGAACGCTCGGTGCAGCACGGTTTCAGACGGCCGCCCCGCGCGAATGGTTGCCCGCCGGAGCGGTCCGTGGCCGCTTCGTCGCCGATTCGTGATCATGAGGGGTGGTGAGGGGGGTGCGCGCAGACACCCGCCCGTACCGGAACGCGTCATGGAAACTCTACGGTGCCGTGGCGGTGGGAGGCTTCCGCCGCTATGCGACCTACGGCACGGCCACCGCCGCGGGGGTGTTCACCAACACCGTCTTCGGCTTCATCGTGGCCTACACCTATCTCGCCCTGTGGGAGCAGCGGCCCGGCCTGGGCGGCTACGACCAGGCGCAGGCGATGACCTTCGTGTGGATCTCCCAGTCCCTGCTGGCCGCGGGCGCCCTGATCGGTGGGGGCTTCCAGGAGGAGATGCAGGAGCGGATCCGGACCGGGGACATCGCCGTGGACCTGTACCGGCCCGCCGATCTCCAGCTGTGGTGGCTGGCCGCCGATCTGGGGCGGGCGGCCTTCCAGCTGCTGGCCCGCGGGGTGCCGCCGACGGTGGTGGGGGCGCTGGCCTTCGATCTGGCGCTGCCCACGGATCCGGGGCGGTGGCTGTTGTTCCTGGTGTCGGTGTGGCTGGGGCTGGTGGTGAGCTTCGCGCTCCGCTACCTGGTGGGGTTGTGCGCCTTCTGGCTGCTCGACGGGTCCGGCGTCAACATGATGCAGCTGCTGGTGTCGATGTTCTGTTCGGGGGTGGTGCTGCCGCTGACCGTGTTCCCGGGGGTCTTCGGGGAGGTGGTCCGGGCGCTGCCCTGGTCGGCGATGCTCCAGGTGCCGATGGACGTGCTGTTGGGGGTGCACTCGGGCGCCGGGGCGGCGGGAGCGGCGCTGGCCTTCCAGCTCGGCTGGGTCGTGGTGCTGTTGGGGGCCGGGCGGCTGGCGCAGGCGTCCGCGACGCGGAAGGTGGTGGTCCAGGGTGGCTGAGACCGGAGCGGGTGCGCGTACGGACCTGCGGGCGGACGCCGGGGGCCCCGCCGGCGGTGCGGGGTCGGGGTGGGGTCCGTACGGGGCGTACGGGGCCGCCGGGACGTTGCGCGGGCGGGCCGCGGAGGCGGTGCGCGGCTACCTGTTGATCGTGGGCATGTGGGTGCGCTCGACGATGACCTACCGGGCCTCCTTCGCGCTCCAGGTGGTCGGGAACGCGGCGACCAGCGCCCTGGACTTCGCGGGCGTCTACATCATGTTCCGGCACGTGGACGCCCTGGGCGGGTTCTCGCTGCCGGAGGTGGCGCTGCTGTACGGCTCGTGCGCGGCCTCGCTGGGGCTGGCCGATCTGCTGCTGGGCAACACGGATCGGGTGGGGATGCGGATCCGGGACGGTTCGCTGGACACGATGCTGGTGCGGCCGGTGCCGGTGTTCGTGCAGGTGGCGGCGGACCGGTTCGCGCTGCGGCGGCTGGGCCGGGTGGCGCAGGGCGTGGTGGTGATGGGGTACGGGGCGCTGGCCGTGGACGTGTCCTGGTCGGCGGAGAAGGTGCTGCTGCTGCCGGTGATGGTGGTGGCGGGCACCGGGATCTTCGCGGCGGTGTTCGTGGGGGGTGCGGCCTTCCAGTTCCTCGCGGGGGACGCCGCGGAGGTGCAGAACTCGTTCACGTACGGGGGCGCGACGATGCTGCAGTACCCGCCCGCGGTGTTCGGGCGGGAGATGGTGCGGGCGGTGACCTTCGTGGTGCCGCTGGCCTTCGTGAACTGGATCCCGGCGCTGTACGTGCTGGGGCGGCCGTTGCCGTTCGGACTGCCCTCGTGGGTGGCGTTCACCAGTCCGCTGGTGGCGGCGGTCGCGATGGTGCCGGCGGTGCTGGCCTGGCGGGTCGGGCTGCGGGCGTACCGCAGTACGGGGAGCTGAGGAGGGTGTCGATGAAGGGAACGGCGGCGGAGGGCGGCGGTGCGGCGGTGTCCGGTGGTGGCGGGGCGTCCGGGGGGCGGGGCGGTGGGGAGGCGCTGATCTCCCTGGAGGGGGTGGAGAAGGTCTTCGAGGTGCGCCGGCGGACGGGCCGGCTGCGCCGGGAGCGGCAGGTGGTGCGGGCCGTGGACGGCATCAGCTTCGAGGTCCCGCGGGGCGCGATGGTCGGGTACATCGGTCCGAACGGGGCCGGGAAGTCCACGACGATCAAGATGTTGACGGGGATCCTGACGCCGAGCGCCGGTCGGGTGCGGGTGGCGGGCATCGATCCGAGTCGGGAGCGGACCCGGTTGGCGCACCGGATCGGGGTGGTCTTCGGGCAGCGGACCACGCTGTGGTGGGACCTGCCGTTGCGGGACTCGTACGGGTTGGCGCGGCGGATGTACCGGATCCCGGAGGCGCGGTTCGCGGCGAACCTGGAGCGCTGCGTGGAGCTGCTGGACCTGGGGAAGCTGTTGGAGGTGCCGGTGCGGCAGCTGTCCCTGGGGCAGCGGATGCGGGGGGACATCGCGGCGGCGCTGCTGCACGATCCGGAGGTGCTCTATCTGGACGAGCCGACGATCGGGCTGGACGTGATCAGCAAGGCGCGGGTCCGGGGGTTCCTGCGGGAGCTGAACGCGGAGCGGGGCACCACGGTGCTGTTGACCACGCACGACCTCCAGGACATCGAGCAGCTCTGCGAGCGGGTCATGGTCATCGACCGGGGGCGGTTGATGTACGACGGGGCTCCGGCGGGGCTGCACGCGGTGGGGGAGAGCGAGCGGACCCTGGTGGTGGACCTGGAGCGGGAGCTTCCGCCGGTGCGGGTGGCGGGGGCCCGGGTGGTCCGGGTGGAGGGGCCGCGCCAGTGGCTGGCCTTCCCGGCGGCCTCCTCGGCGGCGCCGCTGGTGGCCGCGGTGGCGGCGGAGTACCCGTTGGTGGACCTGTCGGTGCGGGAGCCGGAGATCGAGGAGGTCATCGCGCGGATGTACGCGGAGGGGGTCTGAGGGGTGTCCGGCGGGTGCGGGGGCGGGCCGCGGGCCGGCCGGTTCCGCCCCGGCAACTCCTACTGGTGGGGCCGGGGTTCTGCATAGTGTGGGCCCCATGAGTGACGAGCAGCCCCAGTCCCCCGAGTCCCCCGGTACGGCCGGACCCGCGCGGCCCGCGGATCCCGCCGGTCCCGCGAAGTCCGGGGCCGGTCCCGCCCCGCACGAGCTGCGGGCCTCCGACGCGGACCGGGAGCTGGTGGTGGAGCGGCTGCGCGAGGCGGTGGCCGAGGGCCGCCTGGACATGGACGAGTTCGAGGAGCGGATGACGACGGCGTACGCCTCCCGCACCTACGGGGAGCTGGAGCCGTTGACGCGGGACCTGCCGGGGGCCGGGGGTGCGCCGCTGCCGGTGGCGCACGTGCCGGCCGCGCCGGTGCCGGCGGGCGGGGCGTCGCCGGAGGGCCCCCGGGTGGTGGGTCCGCCGGCGGCCGGCGTTCCGGGGGGCTCCGCGGTGGGTGTGGCCGTGCTGGGGGCCTTCGAGCGGAAGGGGACCTGGACGGTCCCGTCGCGGTTCCAGGCGGTGGCGTTCTGGGGAGCGGGCGTGCTCGACCTGCGCGAGGCCCGGTTCGAGGCCCGCGAGGTGGTGATCAACTGCGTGGCGGTGATGGGCAGCGTGGAGATCGTCGTCCCGCCGGGCGTGGAGGTCGACATGCGGGGCGTCGGGATCATGGGCGCCTTCGAGGAGCACCGTCCGAAGGAGCGCGCGAAGGACCGCGGCAAGGACGTGGTGCCGTACGAGGGGCCCGCCACGGTCCGCGTGGTGGTGACGGGGCTCGCGTTCTGGGGCGCGGTGGAGATCAAGCACAAGCCGCGCCGGAACCAGGGGCCGGGCGGTGGCCGGGTGGACCTCCGCAAGGAGCTCTGAGCGGGAGCGGGCCCGGCGGGTGGGGGTGCGGCCGGTCCCGGCCGTGGCGCCCACCCGCCGGGTCCGGCTACCGGAGCAGCGCGACGTCGAACATCCGGCCGATCGCGGCGTAGCCCTCGTCGGTGAGGTGGAGGTGGTCCCCGGAGTCGTAGTCGGAGCGGAGCCGGCTGGGGGATTCGGGGTCGCGGAGGATGCGGTCGAAGTCGACGGTCTCGTCGAAGACGTCGCCCTCGCGGAGCCGCGCGTTCACCGACCGCCGCACCGAGTCGCGGCCCTCGGTGTACGCCTTGTGCCCGCGGAACGGCGGGAGGGTGGTGCCGATGACGCGGATCCCGTGGGCGTGCGCCTGGTCGCGGAGCTTGCGCAGGGCGTCGGTGATGCGGTCGGGTTCGGTCTCGCGCGGTGACTTGAGGATGTCGTTCATGCCGAGCTGGATGACGACGATCTTGACTCCGGCGCGGCCGAGCACGTCGCGTTCGAAGCGGTCGAGGGCCCGGGGGCCGGTGCCGTCGCGCAGCAGCCGGTTGCCGCTGACTCCGGCGTTGACCACGCTCAGCCGGGGTTTCCCGGTGCCGCGCAGCCGTCCGGCGAGGAAGTCCGTCCAGCGGCGGTTGGTGTCCGTGGTGGAGGTCATGCCGTCGGTGAGGGAGCTGCCGAAGGCGACGACGGCGCCCACCGCGCGGTCGGTGAACACGTCCATGGCCACGAGCTGCCGCCAGGACTTGACGGAGTCGGTGAAGCGAGTGCCGGACTCGTCACGGGTGGCGTCCCCGTCGGCGGCGTAGGAGGTCTGCCGGGCGCTGGGGTGCCGGGTGACGGGTCCGCCGGGCTCTCCGGCCGGGCTCCTGGGCGCGTACGTGCTGACGAGCATGTCGGCGTCGGCGGGGACGGTCAGTTCGGCCGGGTCGCTGGTGACCTCGTCGCCGGGCGGAATGGTGACGGTCCCGGAGCCCCCGAAGGTGAGGCGGACCAGGGAGCCGGGTTCGGCGGCGGCCAGGGAGCGGTTTCCGGAGGCGGCCCGGGACACCGATCCGTCGGCGCCCGCGGCGCGGCCGACGGTGGCGCGGGACACGGTGAGGGGGCTCTCGCCGAAGAGGTTCGACAGGGTGATGCGGACCCGGGTGCCGCCGACGGTGGTGTGCACGACGTTGCGGAAGGTGCGGCCGGCGTGGCCGCGCAGCGCGGTGTCCGGTTCGGCGCCCACGGGGGAGGCCGACCAGGTGGCTATCCAGGAGGGGGTGACGGGGCCGCCGTCGTCGACCGGCCCGGCGGGGGCGTCGCGCGGGGCGGAGCGGCCGGGTTCCGGGGCGCTGCCGCCGCCCGCGCAGCCGGTGACCAGGACCAGGGCGGCGGTGGCCGCGGCCGTGGCGGCGGTCGTGGCGCGGGCGGTCCGGGGGGTGGTCCGGGGTGTGCCGCGCCGGCCGGTGTGCGGGTCGGTGCGCGCGTCGGCCTGCGGGTCGGTGCGCGGGTCGGTGTGCGGTGCTGCCGCGGTGCCGGCCGAGGGGGTGATCGGCGGTCTCGGTCCGGTCCGGTGCGGGCGGCGGTTCCGGGGACGGCGGGCGGGCATGTGCGGGGTTCCTCCTCCGGGGCGGTTCGCCGGAATGGGGGACGCCGGGAACTCGTGGCCGGTCCCGGGAGTCGGTCAAGTAGGTCGGTGAGTCAAGCGGGCCGAACGGGCCGCGTGGGCGACAGTGGCGAGAACGGTACGTGACAGGGGGAAGGGCAGGACAGGTGGGACGCGCAGAGGACAGTGAGGACAGTACCGAGCCCGTGGAGCGAGCCCTTCCGGGGCCGGCTCCGCAGGAGCCCCCGGTGGAACGTGCGCCGGGTGCGGGTGCGGGTGCGGGTGCGGGTGCGGGCATGGGCACGGGCATGGGCACGGGGTCGGACGGAGGTGCCGGTTCCCCGTCGGGCTCGGGTCCGGCGTCGGGCCCCGGTTCCGTATCGGGTCCGGCCGCCGGGTCGCGTCCGTGGCAGCGGCCCCGCGAGGGCGCCGGGGCCCGTGGGACCGTGGGCGGGGTCTTCGCCTTCTCCGCCGCCGACGAGGAGAAGCGGCGCGGCGTCCGGCGGATGAAGGCCACGGCCACCGGCCTGCTGGTCCTGGTCGCCGTCGTCTACGCCCTGGCCACCTGGGCGGAGCACGCGGGCGCCGGCGGCTGGGCCGGGTACGTGGCCGCGGCGGCCGAGGCGGGCATGGTCGGCGCGCTCGCCGACTGGTTCGCCGTCACGGCCCTGTTCCGGCGGCCGTTGGGGCTGCCCATCCCGCACACGGCGATCATCCCCACCAAGAAGGACCAGCTGGGCCTCTCCCTCGGCGAGTTCGTCGGGGAGAACTTCCTCTCCTCGGAGGTGGTCACCGCCCGCCTGCGCTCCCTCGCCATCGGGGGTCGGGTGGGGGCCTGGCTCGCGGAACCGGAGCACGCGGACCGGGTCACCGCCGAGCTGGCGACGGCCCTGCGCGGGGCCCTGACCGTGCTGCGGGACTCCGACGTGCAGGCGGTGGTCGGCGAGGCCATCACGCGCCGCGCGGACAACGTCGAGATCGCCCCCGGGGCGGGCAAGACCCTGGAGCGCATCGTCGCGGACGGCGGGCACCGCCGGGTCGTGGACCTGGTCTGCGTGAAGGCCCACGACTGGCTGGTCACGCACGGGGACTCCGTCATGGACGCCGTCCAGGGCGGGGCGCCCGGCTGGACCCCGCGGTTCGTGGACCGCAAGGTCGGCGAACGGGTCTACAAGGAGCTGCTGCGCTTCGTCACGGAGATGCGCGACATGCCCGAGCACCCGGCGCGCGGGGCGGTGGACCGTTTCCTCGCGGACTTCGCGGCCGACCTCCAGGGGGACACGGAGACACGGGCGCGCGTGGAGCGCCTCAAGTCGGAGATACTCGCCCGCCGCGAGGTGCAGGACGTGATCGCCTCGGCCTGGTCCGCGATCCGCGCCATGATCCTGTCCGCCGCCGAGGACGAGCGCAGCGAGCTGCGGTTGCGCGTCCGCACCTCCCTGATCTCGCTGGGCGCCCGCCTCGCCACGGACGGCCGTCTCCAGTCCAAGGTGGAGGGCTGGATCGAGGGGGCCCTGGTCCACGTGGTCACCCGCTACCGCACCGAGATCACCTCACTGATCACGGACACCGTGGCCGGCTGGGACGCCGAGCACACCTCCCGCAAGATCGAGGCCCACATCGGCCGCGACCTCCAGTTCATCCGCATCAACGGCACCGTGGTCGGCGCCCTGGCCGGCCTCCTGATCTACACCGTCTCCCAGGCCCTGGGCGCCTGACCGGGTCCGTACCCGGGGCCCCTGGGGCGTCCCCGGGGCACGGACGACGGCCCCGGGGACGCCCCAGGGGCCCGGGTGGTGGCTCGGGCGGCTGGGGCGGCTCGGCCGAGGGGCGGTGGCTCGGGTGACGGCGGCGACCCGAAGCCGGCCTCGCGGCGGTCGCGCGCGTACGGGCGCGGCGGCACCCGGAACGCGCACCCGAACGCGGCACCCGGCCGCGGGCCCCTGCCCGGGCCCGTCGCGCGCTACGGGGTCAGCCCCGGTCCGCCACCGCCCAGGACGCCGCGGCCACCACACCGGCCACGCCGAACACCGCCGGCCACGCGCCGACCTTCTTGGCCAGCGGGTGCGCCCCCGCGAACCCGGCGACGTACAGCCCGCCGAGGGCCGCCGCGGCCGGAGCACCGGCCTTCTGGTGCCAGGCCCGCGCGGCCACCGCGCCCGCCGCGCCGAGGACGACCCCGCCCAGCGGCCGCTTGCGCGTCCAGCGCGCCACCGCGTACCCACCGACCAGTCCGGCCGCGGCCACCGCCGACGACGGCACCTGTGCCATGCCCA
Source organism: Streptomyces sp. NPDC097619 (assembly GCF_040302735.1). NCBI lineage: Bacteria > Bacillati > Actinomycetota > Actinomycetes > Kitasatosporales > Streptomycetaceae > Streptomyces > Streptomyces sp. NPDC097619. The sequence goes on from NZ_JBEOSD010000017.1 coordinate 19,580, forward strand.
TTCCGTTTTCCGCCCTTCCGTGGGGGGCCCGTCCGCATCCGCGCGGGACCCCGTCTCCGGGCAGGCGCGATCGCCGTGCCCGTATGTCGCATGTCGTATTTCTGTACGCCGATACGTCCATAGGGACGTATGCGCGCCCGGCCGTGTTCCCGACCACCCGCTCGTCGTCACCCGCGTCCGCGTCCGCGGGTCACCCCGCGTCCGCGGTCACCGGCACCGGCCGCCGGGCCACGCTCGCAAGCCCCGCTGTAGCCGCGCTGGTGCGGCTCCGGAGTCCCCGTACCGCCGCTCCGCTCTCCTCCCGTGCCGCGGGACCGGCCCCTGCGGCCGCCCCGGCGCGCGCGGGACTACCGCGCCCGCTTGGCCAGCCTGGCCGCTCCGAGCAGCCCCAGGACCATGACCGCTCCGCCGATCACCGTGTCCGGGACCGCCTCCTGCACGGCCGGCGGCAGCATCGCCACCACCCCGAGCACGAGGAAGAACGCGACCGCGCAGCCACCCGCGCCGAGCAGCAGTCTGTACACCGGGACCCCCTGGTCCGACCGGGCATGTCACCGCTTCAACGCGCCGCCACCGCCCCACGACACGGCTCCGCGCGTCCCGTACCGCGCCGGATTTGTCGCACACCCTCCGGTTCTGCGAACCGGCCCGGCCGGGCAACCGCTCCGGCGTAGATTCGGTCTCAGCACGAGAAACCCTCCCAATCCCCCCAGGACCCCCTCATCCACCCTCACCCCGCCGCTCCCGCCGCTCCCGCCGCTCCTGGAGGCCGCCCCCGTGATCTGTTACGGCCGGACCGTGCTCGACCTCTCCGAGGAACTGGTCGACGCCTATGCGGAGGTCTTCTCCGCCCCGCCGTGGAACGAGGATGAAGAAACCATTCGCCAGTTCTCGGCGCGGTTGCACACCGACACCCGGCGCCCCGGGTTCCGCACCGCTCTCGCCCAGTCCCCGACCGGGATCGAGGGCTTCGCCACGGGCTGGATCACGAAGGCACCGTTCCCCGCGGACCGCGCCTACGGCCACGTCGCCACCCAGCTCGGCCCCGAACGCCTGGCGGAGTGCCTGATCGGGGCGCTGGAGATAGACGAGCTGGCGGTCCGTCCGCACGCCCGGGGCCACGGCACCGGCCGCGCCCTCCTCGCCGAGATCGCCGCGGACGCCCCGGACTCCCGGGCCTGGCTGCTCACCGCCCGCAAGGCCACCGACACCGTGGCCACGTACCGCCGGCTCGGCTGGCACGAGCTCAGCCCGCTGCCCGGCACCGAGAACGGCGTCCTCGTCTTCCTCTCCCCGGACCACCCGGCCGCGGCCTGACCCGCCCGCCCGCGTCCCGGGGCGCCCGCACCCCGATCCGACCCGACGCGGCCGACCCGAACCGCGCCCCGACCCGAACCGCGCCCCGACCGGGGTGAAAAGGTACCCACCGGGCATACCGGCAGCATGATCACGCCATCCGGGCCCCGGCCCGCACCCCACGCCCGTCCCGCCCACCCCACGCGTCCTGCCCACCCCGCCCACCCCGCGCGTCGAGGAACCCCGTCCCGGTCCCCGGTCCGCCGCCCCGCCCTTCCCGTCCGCGCGGAGCGGTTGGCGCTCCGCCAGCACGGCCTGTTGACCACCGGCCAACTCCGCGGCGAGGGGGTGTCCGCCGCGACGATCGCCCGGCGGTCCCGGCCGGGTGGGCCCTGGCAGCGGCTGCTGCCCCGGGTGCACCTGCTCCAGACGGGGCCGCCCGACGCCCGTCAACGGGCCCTCGCCGCCGTCCTGTACGCGGCCGGGCCCGCCGCCGACCGGCCTCCGGGGGCCGCGGCCGCCCTCACCGGAGGTGCGGCCCTGGCCCTGATCGGCGTGCGGGAGGCCCCGGCCGTCCCCGCCCACGTGCTGGTCCGGGCTCCGCGCACGGTCGTGCCGGTCGCCGGGGTGGTGCCCGTGAGCACGCGCCGTTGGCCGGTGACGATCACGGTGTCGGGGGTGCCGAGCGTCCGCCCGCTGCGGGCCGCCGCCGATTTCGCGCTCCGCAGCGAGGATCCGGACCTGACCCGGTCGGTGCTCGCCCGGGTGGTCCAGTCCGGCTGGTGCCACCCCGAGGACCTGCACGCCGAGTTGCGGGCCGCGCGCGCCCTGCGCCGCCCCGCGGTCTCGGGGGCGGCGGCGGAGCTCCTGGCCGGGGTCCGCTCACCGGCCGAGGGGCGGGCCCGGGAGGCACTGGCCGGTACGGACCTCCCCGCCCCGCTCTGGAACGCCCGCCTCTACGCCCCCGACGGGGCCTTCCTGGCCTCGCCGGACGCCTACTGGCCCGACGAGGGCGTGGCCCTGGAGGTGGACTCGGCCGAGTACCACTACACCCGTGACGCCTGGCAGGCCACGCTCCGTCGCCGCCTCCGCCTGGAGTCGTACGGGGTCCTCGTGGCCAGCACCGCGCCCGCCCTCCTGCGCGCGAGCCCCGAGCTGGTCGTGGCCTCGCTGCGGGCCCTCCTGGCCCTGGGCGGGAGCCGGTCCGCCCCGCCCGCCCTCCGGACCCGCGGCCACGCCCAGCTCGAACTGCCGCTCTGAGGGGCACGGCTTCAGGGGCGTTTGCCGTGGCAGGTCTCGTAGGCCAGGCCGGAGGCGCACCAGCACGGGGTGCCGGGGGTGGGGGGCCAGGAGGTGGCGCGGCCGCGGGCGGCGAGGGTGGTCGCGTACTCGGCCAGCAGGGAGGGCGAGGCCGGGGCGGTCCGCTCCGAGGCGGCGAACGCCTCGTACGAGGGGACCGTGGCGGTGACGATGCCCAGGTTGGTGGTGCCGGAGGCGGACAGCGCGCGCAGCGAGGACTCCACGGCCTCCAAGTGGGCCTCGTGGGAGGGGTACTCGGCGGCGAGCGCCGGATAGGAGTCGAGGAGTTCGGCCAGTTCGGCGGCGGGCCAGTGCAGGACGGCCACGGGGAAGGGCCGGGACAGGGCGGCGCGGCGGTCGCCCAGTTCGGCGCGGAGGCGGGCGATCTCGGCGCGGAGTTCGGCCGGGTCGTCGGAGCCGAGGGCCCAGATCCGCTTGGGGTCGTGGAGTTCGTCCAGCGGAACGGGGCCGGAGTGCCGGGTGTCGGCGACCATGTCCCGGTCGTCGTGGGGCAGGCCGAGGAGTCGGCGGACCCGGTGGCGGCCGGTCAGCAGGGCCACGGTGGCCTGGGTGAGGGGGGATTCCTCGCCGGGCAGCAGCAGATCGGCGGCCTCGGTGAAGGTGGCCTGCGCCGCTTCGAGTTCGTCGTGGGCCTCCAGGGTCTCGGAGATGACCTCCCAGGGGGCCGCGTCCTGTGGGGCGGCGGCACGGATGCCCTCGATGAGGGCGCGGGCCTCGGCTTCGTGGCCGTACTCCCACAGGTTCGCCGCCTGCAGGGCCTTGATCAGGTGCGGGTTCGCCGGGTCGGCGGCGAGGAGCTGCCCGTAGAGGGTGCTCGCCCGCTCGCGCTCCTCGGCGAGTTCGAGGTGGGCCGCGGCCTGGAGGAGGAGGGGCTCCTGGTCCTCGGGGTAGCGGTTCGCCGTGCGGATGAGGCGCTCGGCTTCGTCGATGTGCTCGGCAGGCGTGTCGGGGCGCATGGTCCACACCGTACTGCCGCTGGTCAGTTGGCGGGGCAGGACTTAAGGTGCGGGCCGTGCGCGAGCGGATACCTGTGGTGGTGCAGGGCGGGCGGCGTCCCGGACGGCGGCGGTGGGCGGCGCGCGGGCTGTGGGCCGCCGCGGAGACGGCCGTGACGGCCGGCCTGGTGCTGATGCTGCTGGTGGTGCATCAGTTGTGGTGGACGAACCGGGAGGCGCTGGCCGGAGCCCGTGCCGAAGTGCGGTCCCTGGAAAGGCAGTGGGCCTCCTCCGCGGGCACCGGCGACGGGACCGGCGAGGGGGACGGGGGCGTGGCCGGCGGGGCGTCGGGGGATCCCGGCGCGCCGGTGCCCGGTCCGACGGACCGGACGGCTCCCACGGACCCGGGGCCGCCGGTGACCGTGCCCGGGGAGGCGGCGGGCACCTCGACCGGAACCGGACGGGGCGGCGCCGCCGGCGGTGGTGCGGGCGGCGCCGGTCGGCCGCGGCCCGCGGCGCCGAACTGGGACCAGGCGTACGCGATCCTGCGGATCCCGCGCCTGGGGGTGGTGGCCCCGGTGGCCGAGGGCACCAGCAAACGCGGCGTCCTGGACAAGGGGTACGTGGGCCACTACGCGGGCACCGCGCGGCCCGGCGCACCGGGCAACTTCGCCCTGGCGGGACACCGCAACACGCACGGAGAACCCTTCCGCCACATCAACCGGCTCCGTGCCGGGGACCTGTTGGTCGTGGACGTGCGCGGCCACCGGTACACCTACCGGGTGGGGCGGCGCCTCGACCAGACCCTGGCCCGGGACACGGGGGTGATCGCCCCCGTGCCGCGCAGCGTGGTCCGGCCCGCGTACGGGTACTCCGAGCCCGGCTCGTACATCACCCTCACCACCTGCACGCCCGAGTTCACCTCCCGCTACCGGCTGGTGGTGTGGGGGACCCTCGTGTCGACCGAACGGCGCTGAGGGCGTCGGCGGGGGCGCCGGCAGGGGCGGGCGGCCGGGGCTCCGAGAGTCTGGGGGTAACCCTGATTCGCCCCTGAGATACCGCTCGGCCCCTTTCGTTCCCCCACGCCCCGGCTACTATCGAATTCACGCACGAATCCCCGGGGTTCACGCGTGGGGGCCCGACATGTGCCCACCCCGCGCGCACCCGTGTGCGCACGCCGCGGGGAGACGGGAACGGGAGCCGTGGGAACGCGGGGCTCGGCGACAGGGGAGGAGGGGAAACCGATGCGAGCGACGCGCACGCCACTGGTGGATCCCCCGACGCCCGCGCCCGAGTCGTGGCGAGGGTCGGCGGCCGGAAGGGCCGGCCGGGTCCGCGCCGTGGCGCCGTGGCTGCCGCGGCTCGGTGCCGTCCTCATCCTCCTCCTCGCTCTGGCCGGCGCCCTCGGGCTCGTTCCCGGGGAAGGCGCCTTCGCGGGTGCCCTGGCCCTCGCGGCCGCCTCGGCGGCCACGACCACGGCCGGCGCGGCCCTGCTCGCCCGCGCCGCCCGCACGGCCGCCGGAGCGCGGCCCGTGCCACCCCACCTCATACGCACGGCGATACGGGACCGGGAGCAGCGCACGGCCTTCCTGCCGCAGCGTGACCCCGACGCGTCCGGCCGCAGGCGCCCCAGGGCGCCGGGGCGGCTCTTCCCGACGGTCGCGTAGGGAGTTCCGCGGGCGCCGCGTGCCGGTTCCCCTCCCGTGCCTCCGGCGCGCTCAGCGCCGCGGTGCCTTCCGTACTCCGGGCAGCTTCCGTGCCCTCGGAGCGGATTTCCCGCACGGCTCGTCATCCGTCTGCCGAACCGTCCCGATCCGTTCCTTCGGTACCGCCGCGCCCGCTCGACCGCCGTGCGCCGCGTCCCGCGCGTTCCCGCCGTGCCCCGACCGCTCCGGCCGTCCGTGCCGCACCCCTGTGTGCGGTGCGGTGGCCGGGGAGCGGGGCGGCCCGGCGGAGGCTCCGGGCCCGCGGCCGACGGGGCCGTCCGGTCGTGGCGGGGAAGCGCCCTGGAGTCCTCCGTGTCCTTCGTGTCCGTCCTCGTGTCCGCCACCGGCGAGTCCGTCTCGTGGCTCGCCGATCTGCTCGACCCGGTGTTCGCGGCCTCCGCGACCGCCGCGGCCATCGTCCTGTGCACCGTCCTGGTGCGGGTGGTCCTGCACCCGTTGACCCGGTCCGCCTTCCGGTCGGAGCGGGCGCGGGCCGCCCTGGCCCCGCGGCTCGCGGAGCTGCGCAGGCGGTACTCCGCCCCCGGGGACGCGCAGCGGCTCCGCGAGGGCGTGCTCGCCGCGCACGCCGAAGCGGGGGTGAAGCCGTTCGCCGGCTTCCTGCCGATGCTGGTGCAGCTGCCGGTGTTCTTCGTGATGTACCGGCTGTTCTCCTCCTCGGAGGTGGGCGGGGGAGTGAACGGCCTGCTGGAGCACCGTCTGTTCGCGGCGCCGCTGGGCTGGAGCTGGTCGGACGCCCTGGCGGAGGGCGGGCCCTTCGGCCCGCAGGGCCTGGTGTTCGCGGGGCTGTTCGCGGCCATCGCGGCGGTGGCCTGCTGGACGGTGCTGCGGGCCCGCCGCGCCCTGGCCGCCGGCGGCCTGCCGGGTCTCCCCGCCGCCGGGTCCGGCACCGGAGCGGGGAAGGGTGGCGCGGGGAAGGGTGGCGCGGACCGGGCCGGAGCGGGCCGGGCGGGGGGCAAGGGAGCCACGGGCACCAAGGGCGGTACCGGCACCAAGGGTGGTACGGGTGCCGGTGCGCGGGGCGGGAGGGCGACGGGGGCGGAGGCCGCCGTGCCCGGTGAGGAGGCCCTGCGGAAGGTGGCCTCGGTGATGCCGCTGCTGGCCTTCGGCACGCTGATCACGGCGGCGCTGGTCCCGCTGGCCGCCGGGCTCTACCTCCTCACCACCACGGCCTGGACCGCCGCGGAGCGCGGCTGGCTCCAATGGCGCTGGGACCGCGCGGAGCGCCTCCGCACCACGGCGGCCGTCCCGACACCGGCCACCTGAGGCGGGGCGGGGGAAGGGAGTGAGGGAGGGGGCGGGAGGGGAGTGAGGGAGGGGGAGTTTGGTCCAGTACGTGAACGGGGTCTTGCGGACGGGACGGACTTCTTGGAGGATCGACCAATCTCCGATGGCCGCAACCCATCGGCCGGCCCGTCGGCATGCCCGCGCAAGCGGGGGCGCCGCCGGGTCGACCAGCCACGACCACGGGAGAATGCACATGAAGCTGCTGCGCGTCGGACCGGTGGGGGCGGAGCGCCCCGCGCTGCTCCACGAAGACGGCACCCTGCGGGACCTGTCCGGCCTCGTCCCCGACATCGACGGCGCCCTCCTCGCCGATGCCGCCGCCCTGGGCCGGATCCGCGAAGCGGCCGCCTCCGGCGAGCTGCCCGTCCTGGACCGTGAGGGCTTGCGCACCGGCGCCGCCGTCGGCCGGATCGGCAAGGTGGTGGGCATCGGCCTCAACTACCACGGGCACGCGGCCGAGATCGGGGCCGCGATCCCCGAGGAGCCGATCATGTTCCTGAAGGCCCCGGACACGGTGGTCGGCCCGGACGACACGGTCCTCGTCCCGCGCGGGAGCGTGAAGACGGACTGGGAGGCGGAGCTCGGCGTGGTGATCGGCAGCACCGCCCGCTACCTCGACTCGCCGGCCGAGGGGCTGGCGCACGTCGCCGGGTACGTCCTCGTCAACGACGTCTCGGAGCGCGAGTTCCAGATCGAGCGGGGCGGCACCTGGGACAAGGGCAAGAACTGCGAGACCTTCACCCCGCTGGGGCCGTGGCTCGTCACCGCCGACGAGATCCCGGACCCGCAGGCCCTGGGCGTACGGCTGTGGGTGAACGGTGAGCAGAAGCAGGACGGCGCCACGTCGGACCAGATCTTCCCGGTGGGCGAGGTCGTCCACTACCTGAGCCGGTTCATGACCCTCCACCCGGGCGACGTCATCGTCACGGGCACCCCGGCCGGTGTGGCCATGGGGCAGCCGGAGCCGAAGCCGTACCTGCGGGCCGGCGACGTCATCGAGCTGGAGATCGACGGGCTCGGCCGTCAGCGGCAGGAGCTCAAGGACGCCTGACGGGCACGGCGAGAGGCAGCGGGAGGGGGAGGGGAGGGGCCGGGGCGGGCGGAGTCGGCGGGCATCCGCTCCCTGTCCGCCGCCGCCTCCTCCTCCGCTCCTCCTCCGCTCCTCCTCCTCCGTCGTCTCCGCCGCCGGCCGCCTTGCTCCTGCCGTAGCGCGTACCGCCCCCGACCGACTCGTGCCGAGTCGGTCGGGGGCGGGCGTGCGTCAGGGCCGGGGCGGCCCGGTCGGCCGGGGCCGGGGTGTGCCCGGTCAGGCGGGGTCGGGAGCCGGAAGGGTGACGGTGGTGCCGGTGGCCGAGGAGAGCCGGGCCGCTTCGAGGACCTCCAGGCAGGCCGCCGCCTCGTGGGCGGTGACCGGGGGACGGCCTCCGTCGCGCAGGGCCGCGGCGATCGCCGCGTAGTAGGCCGGGTAGGCGCCGGGCAGGGTCGGTACGGGCCGGCCGCCGCCGGTCAGCGGGGATTCGCCGGAGCCGACCCGCCCCCACAGCTCCTCCGGTTCGGTGCCCCAGGGCTCTCCGGTGCCGGGCCGCTGCCCCGCGCGCAGGGCGGCTTCCTGCGGGTCGAGCCCGTACTTGACATACCCGGCCGCGGAGCCGAGCACCCGGAAGCGGGGGCCGAGCTGGGCGGTGGTGGCGCTGACGTAGAGGTGGGAGCGGACGCCGCCCGCGTGGGTGAGGGCGAGGAAGGTGTCGTCGTCCGTCTCGGCCCCGGCGCGCCGCACGTCGGTCTCCGCGTACACGGCGACGGCGGGACCGAACAGGGTCAGGGCCTGGTCCACCACGTGACTGCCGAGGTCGTAGAGCAGTCCGCCGATCTCCTCCGGCTTCCCGGACTCCCGCCAGCCGCCCTTCAGCTGCGGCCGCCAGCGCTCGTACCGGGACTCGAACCGCTGGACCTCGCCCAGCTCGCCGTTCTCGATCAGGGCGCGGACGGTCAGGAAGTCGTTGTCCCAGCGGCGGTTCTGGAAGACGGACAGCAGGGTGCCGCGCTCCTCGGCCAGGGCCGCGAGGGTGCGGGCCTCGGCGGCGGTGGCCGCCAGCGGCTTGTCCACGACCGTGGCCAGCCCGGCTTCCAGGGCGGCCGTCGCCAGGGGGACGTGCGTGCGGTTCGGGGAGGCGATGACCAGCAGATCGAGCTCGTCCGCCCGGCCGAGGAGCTCGTTCGCGGAGTCGGCGAACCGCAGGTCCGGGAACTCGGCACGGGCCTGCGCCCGACGGTCCTCGTCGGTGGTGACCACCGTGTCCAGGACCAGGCCGTCGGTGGCCGCGATCAGGGGGGCGTGGAAGACGGAGCCGGCCAGGCCGTAGCCGACCAGACCGACACGGAGCGGGGAGAAGACCATGCCGTCCACTTAAGCAACGCTGTTGCGGAAGTGCAAGCGGGAGGGATGATGGGGACCGGGCCCGGAACGCGCGGCCCGGGTGGAGCGGGGCTGTCCGAGCGCGGAGTGCACGGCAGTGGCCGGGACGAAAGGGCCGGGTGAACCGAGCGTGCGGGAGTCGGAGTCGGATTCGGAGGCGGAGCCGGGGTCGTCGGCGGGTTCGGCGCGGGCCGGATCAGGCTCGGGATCGGGACTGGAATCGGGATCGGGAAAGGTGCCGGGGGTGGTGGTGCGGCGCGGGCTGGACGTGGGGGCGCTGCGGAGCCACAACGCCGGACTGGTGCTCGGCCTGCTGCGGGCCGCCGGACCGGCCGGGGTCAGTCGCCTCGAACTCGCCGCCGGTACCGGTCTGACCCCGCAGGCCGTCAGCAAGATCACGGCCCGGCTGCGGGCCGAGGGGCTGGTGGCGGAGGCCGGACGGCGGGCCTCGACCGGCGGGAAACCCACCACGGTGCTGACCCTGGTGCCCGGGGCCGGGCACGCGGTGGGCCTGCACCTGGACCGGGACGAGTTCCGGGCGGTGGCCGTGGACCTGTGGGGCCGGGTGGTGGCAGAGCGGCGGGGGGCCCTCGACTTCGAGGCGGGAGCGGCGGCGGTCCTGCCGGTCGCGGTCCGGGCGGTGGCCGGGGTCCGCGCCGATCCCGCGGTGCCGGCGTCGGGACTGCTGGGCGTGGGCTGCGCGGTGCCGGGACCCCTGGACCATCGCGGCGGCGTACTCGGCCGGGTCACCGGGGCGACGGCCTGGGAGGGCTTCCCGCTCCGCGCCGCGCTGACGGAGGCGCTGGGGGCGGAGGTGGCCCTCGACAAGGACACCAACGCGGCGGCGGTCCGCCTGGCCGCGGTCCTCCCGCCCGCCGTCCCCCCGCCCGCCACGGGCGCGAGCACGGACCCCCACGCGCACCCGGGCGCCGGTCCGGGCCCGGCCCCGCTCCCGCCGGCCGTGACGCCGGGCGGGGACTTCGTGTACGTCCACCTGGGGACGGGGCTCGGGGCCGGGATCGTGCTGGACGGGCGGTCGTACCGGGGCCCCCGGGGCGGGGCGGGGGAGTTCGGGCACCAAGTGCTGTTGCTCGACGGGCCGCCCTGCCGGTGCGGGGCCCGGGGGTGCGTGGAGGCGCTGTGCCTGGACGCCGTCGACCGGGGCGACGAGGCCGGGGCCGCCCGACTGCTGGGCGAGGCCACGGCGAACCTGGTCGCCCTGCTCGACGTGGACCGGGTGGTGCTGGGCGGCCGGACCCTGGAGGCGGCCGCGGAGACGTACGTGAGCGGGGTGGCGCGGGTGCTGGCGGCCCGTGCCCCGGGGCCGTACCGGGTGCCGGTGGCGCTCGCCCCGTCCGGCACCGTGGCGGCGGGCGCCGCCGAACTGGTCCTCGCCGGTCTCTTCACCCGCCCCGGCCCCCTCCCGGCCCCCTCGCCCCTCCACCCGAACGCCCGGGCCGATCCCGCGGGCTCCGGCCCCTGACCGCGCCGACCGACCGGGGTGGCGGGGAGGAGAGGGGCGAGGACGGAGGGGGCGAGGGCGGGGGAGAGGTGGGGGCGGAGGGGAGTGCGTGCGGAGGGGAAGTGTGGGCGGTCCTCCGAACGGGGCATCGGGGGGCCCGGGGCGGCGTGTGGGGGAGGGGGGAGCACGCGCGCGTGGGAGGGTGCCGGGGACGACGGGGTGATAGTCACCTGGTCAGACCATCGTCCGGCGAGCAGCGAAGGAACTCCTCCATGCGACTGCGCTCAGCACTGGCCCTGTCCGCCGCGGCCACCGCGCTCGCCCCCCTGGCGCTCGCAGTCCCGGCCGCCGCCTCCGCTCCCGCGCTGTCCGCACGGCCCGCCCTCGCAGGACTCCCGACCACCTCCCTCCCCGCCCTGCGCGCGATCCCCGTCCTCCCGGCCCCCGCCGTGACCGTGGCGGCGGCGCGGCCCGCGCCCGTCCCCCGCGACGTCAGCGAGGGGAGCGGGCCGCAGCCCGCTCCGGCACTGCCGGCGCGCGTGCAGCCGCGCTGCGGGGACGGCAAGAGCACCCGCTTCCCGCTCGGTGCGCGGATCCGGGGCGGCCCCCCGGTGTACCGGAGCGGCGGCGGGGCCCAGACCTGGTACCTGGACCTGACGAACTCCACCGGCGACCACTGCCGGGCCGTGCACCCCGTGGTCGTCTTCTCCGACCGGGACCGGACGCTGACCTCGGACCGCTTGCGCATGGAGTTCGTCGACCGGGGGCGGGTCTACCCGGTCACGCTGGAGGACACCGACCAGGACGAGGTCGTGGCCGTCTTCGACGGGGGCGGCGAGTTCCCGGGCTTCGCGCTCGGCCCGCAGGGCTCCGTGACCGTGCCCGTCCGGCTGTCCTTCACCGCGGACACCCCGCCCGGCGAACTCGTCGCGGACGCCGCCCTCGTGCAGCGCAAGGGCGACGACGGGGACTGGGTGGGCGAGGCCGGCGGATACCGCTTCACCGTGGAGAACCCGGAGGAGCCCGTCGAGGCCGGTGCCGCCGGGGCGCTGGCCCGGACCGGCCGCACCGACACCCTGCACGCCCTGGCCGGCGGCGCCGCCGGTGCCGCGGCCGCCGGAGCCGCCCTCCTGCTGACGGCCCGCCGCCTCCGCCGCACCCCCACCCGCTGACCCGCCGGCGCCCCCCGCCCGGCGCCCCGCGTACCCGCCGCCCCCGCACACCCACCCGCAGGAGGGCCCGCACCCCCTGGCCTGCCCCGCTCTTCCCCACCCCCGCCCCGCCCCGCCCGGTCCCGTCACCTGCGGCCCGTAGAGTCCCCCGGGTGGAAGCCACTGAACACAGCCCCGGCGCGCCCGTGCGCTCCGGGATCCCCGAGCACGGCCGGATCCCCAAGTACTACGCGGTCAAGGCCCGGGTCTCGGACCTGATCGACGCGCTCGGCGAGGGCGGGTCCCTGCCCACCGAGCGGGACCTCGCCGAGCGGTACGAGGTCTCCCGGGAGACCGTCCGGCAGGCCCTGCGCGAGCTGCTGCTGGAGGGCCGGCTGCGGCGGGCGGGGCGCGGCACCGTGGTGGCCGGGCCGAAGCTGGAGCAGCCCCTGTCGCTGGCCAGTTACACCGAGGGGGTCCGTCGCCAGGGACGTCGTCCCGGCCGCAGCCTCATCGGGCTGGAGCGGTTCTCCTGCCCTGCCGCCCTGGCCCCCGCGATCGGCGCCGCGGAGGGGGAGCCGGTCTGGCACCTGGAGCGGGTGCTGCTCGCCGACGACGAGCGGGTCGGGCTGGAGAGCACCTACGTGCGGGTGGAGCGGGTGCCCCGCCTGGACGTCGATTTCCAGCCGGACTCCTCCTTCTACGGGTACCTCCGGGAACGGCTCGGGATCTCCTTCGGGGACGCCGACGAGAAGCTGGAGACCGTCCTCGCCACCCCGCGCGAGGCCCTGCTGATCGGCACCCCGCCGGCCCTGCCGATGCTGCTCATCCACCGGGTTTCCCGCGATGGTGAGGGCCGCCCGCTGGAACGGGTCCGTTCGCTCTACCGTGGGGACCGGTTCAGCTTCACGACCCACCTCCGCCACGACTGAACCGACACATAGCGCTCGAATCGCCCCTCCCTCACCTCCTTTTGATCACAGAAAGATAACGGGTCTGGTCCAATCGTCGGGGGCTGTTCACCGACCCGTTCCCGGCCGGCTCCTCCCGGGACACGGCCCGAGAGGACCGTTTCCGGCGTGAGAGTCATAGTCGTCGGAGGCGGCGTGGTCGGCACCATGCACGCCTGGCAGGCAGTCCAGCGCGGCCACGAGGTCGTACAGATCGAGCGCGAGGCCGAGGCCCGCGGCGCTTCGTTGCGCAATTTCGGCCAGGTGTGGGTGAGCGGCCGGGCACGGGGTGAGGAACTCGCCACCGCCCTGCGCGCCCGCACCCTGTGGGAGGCCATCGGGGCCGAGGTGCCCGGCCTGGGCTTCCGGGCCAACGGGTCCCTGACCCCGGTCCGCACCGCCCGGGAGTACGCGGTGGCCGAGGCGGCCGCGGCCGGTCCGGACGCCGCCGAGCGCGGCCACCGCCTGGTGACCGCGGCCGAGGCCCGCGCCCTCAACCCGGCCCTGCGCGGGGAGTTCGAGGCCGCCCTGTGGTGCGAGCGGGACGCCGCGGTGGAACCCCGCACCGCCCAACTCGCCCTCCGCGAGCGGCTCGCCGCCTCCGGCCGCTACACCTTCCTGCCCGGCCGCGAGGTCCGCGAGGTGGTCGGCACCGCCGCCGTCCGCGACGACCACGGCGACGTGCACCGCGGGGACGCCGTCATCCTGGCCACCGGTGCCTGGCTGTCCGGACTCGTCCGCGAACTGGCCCCCGAGCTCCCCGTCCGCCGGGTCCGCCTCCAGATGATGCAGACCGAACCCCTCGGCGAGCCCCTGACCACCTCCGTGGCCGACGCCGACAGCTTCCGCTACTACCCCGCCTACCGCGGCCCCGCCCTCGACCGGCTCGACGCCGATCAGGCGCAGGAGCCCGTGGCCGCCGCGCACCACATTCAACTGCTCATGGTGCAGCGGCTCGACGGCGGACTCACCGTGGGCGACACCCACGAGTACGAGCACCCCTTCGCCTTCGACACCACCGAGGAGCCGTACGAGCACCTCGCGCGCGTGGTCGAGGGCTTCCTCGGCCGCCCGCTGCCCAAGGTCCGGCGGCGGTGGGCCGGGGTCTACGCCCAGTGCACCGACACCACCCGGGTGGTGCACCGCCAGCAGGTCCGCGAAGGCGTCTGGCTCGTGACCGGGCCCGGCGGCCGCGGCATGACCTGCTCGCCCGCCATCGCCGAGACCACCGCGAACGACCTGGGCTGGTGAACCCCATGACCACGAACCCCGACGCGACCACGGACACGCGCCTGGCCACGGACACCCATCCCCACGTGACCCCGCACGCCGACCCCGACACCACGGCAGGAGCCCCCGTGCCCGACACCAGCGCGGCCGTACCCACCCGGGGGATCCCCACCCCCTTCCACCCCCTCGTCGTCCTCGACATGGCCGGCACCACCGTCTCCGACGGCGGTCTGGTCGAGCGGGCCTTCGCCCGCGCCGCCGCCCACCTCGGAGTGGAGACCGGCACCCCCGAGCACACCGCTCAACTCGCGTACGTCCGCGCCACCATGGGCGAGTCGAAGATCTCCGTCTTCCGTCACCTGTACGGCTCGGAGGAGGCCGCCCGGAGCGCCAACTCCGCCTTCGAGGAGGCGTACGCGGAACTCGTGGCCGGCGGCCTCGTCGAAGCCCTGCCCGGGGCCCGCGAGACCGTGGAACGCCTCCGGGAGCAGGGCCGCACGGTGGTCCTCACCACCGGCTTCTCCCGGACCACCCAGGACGCCCTGCTCGACGCCCTGGGCTGGCGGGACCTGGTCCCCCTCGCGCTCTGCCCCGCCGACGCCGGCCGCGGCCGCCCCTACCCGGACCTGGTGCTCGCCGCCCTGCTGCGCACCGGGGCCGCCGAGGACGTCCGGCAGGTCGCGGTGGCCGGGGACACCGCCTACGACATGCTCAGCGGCACCCGGGCCGGTGCCGGAGTGGTCGCGGGCGTGCTCACCGGGGCGCACGACCGGGAGCGGCTGGAGGCACACGGCGCCACGCACGTGCTCGGCTCCGTCGCCGCCCTCCCTGACCTCCTCGCCCGTCTCGAGTCCGGCACCTCGGGCACCCCCGGCGGCTCCGACACCTCCGGCACGGCCGAGCGGGTCGACGGGTCCGAGCGGGCAGCCGGGTCCGACGGGGCCCCCGGGACCACCCCGTGAGCGGCATCCGCTTCGACTCCGTCTCGGTCGCCTACGACGGCACCACCGTCCTGGACTCCCTGGACCTCACCGTCGGCCCCGGGGAGGTGGTGGCCCTGCTCGGCCCCTCCGGCTCCGGCAAGACCACCGCCCTGCGCGCCGTCGCCGGGTTCGTGCGCCCCGCCTCCGGCCGGATCCTGATCGGTGACCGGGACGTCACGGACCTGCCCCCGCACCGGCGGGGCATCGGCATGGTCGTCCAGCAGTACGCCCTCTTCCCGCACCTGCGGGTCGACGAGAACGTGGCCTTCGGACTCCGCGCCCAGAAGGCGCCCCGGGCCTCGATCCCCGGCCGGGTCGCCGAGGCCCTGGAGATGACCGGCATGGCCGGGTACGCCCGCCGCTACCCGCGGGAGTTGTCCGGCGGTCAGCAGCAGCGGGTGGCGATCTCCCGGGCCCTGGCCATCCGCCCCGGTGTGCTCCTCCTCGACGAGCCGCTGTCCGCGCTGGACGCCCGGCTGCGCTCCGGGATGCTCGCCGAACTGGCCCGCCTGCACCGGGAACTCCCCGAGGTGTCCATGCTGTACGTCACCCACGACCAGGTGGAGGCCCTCACCCTCGCGGACCGGATCGCCGTGATGGACCGGGCCCGGCTCCAGGACTGCGGGACCCCGCAGGAGCTGTACCGGAACCCGCGGAGCGAGTTCACCGCCTCCTTCGTCGGCAACGCGAACCTGCTGCCCGTGACGGTGGCCGACGGGGCCGCCGTCTTCGACGGCCGCAGCCTCGCCCTCGACACGGCCGGGGCCGCCCCCGGCTCCACCGCCACCCTGTGCGTCCGTCCGCACCGCCTGGGCCTCGGCGAGGGCCCCAACGCGCTGCGCGGCCGGATCGCCGAGGTGCAGTGGCGGGGCGCCACCCACCGGTTGTACGTCGACGTGGCCGGGCACCGGGTCAAGGCCGACCTGCCGGAACTCCGCGAGACCCCGCCACTGGGCACGGAGGTCACCCTGCACTTCGCTCCCGGGGACGCCGTACTGCTGGCCGCGGGGGTGGGTGATGGCTAGGACCGGAGCCCCGCCCGCCACCACCGACGGAAACGCGCCCCTCCCCGACGGCCCCGGCCGCACCCCGGCGCCCGCCACCGATCGCGGCGCCCACCACGGCGCCGACCGTGCCCCGGGGCCCGCCGCCGGTCCCGATCCCGGCCCCCGCCCGTTCGCCGAGCGGCTGCCCCGGTGGCTGTGGGTGCTGCCCCCGCTGGCCGTCCTCGGCGTCGCCTTCCTCTACCCGCTGGCCCTGCTGGTCCGGCAGTCCTTCACCCCGGACGGCGGTGGCGGCCCCTTCGCCGCCTACGCCCGGGTGTTCTCCTCGACCGCCTTCCGCGAGGCCCTCGGCACCACCGTGTGGCTGGCCCTCGGCGCCACCGCCGGCTGCCTGGTCCTCGGCTTCGCCCTCGCGCTCGTCATCGCCTTCGTACCGTTCCCCGGAGCCCGCGCGGTGGCCCGGTTCGTGGACGTGTTCCTGTCCTTCCCGTCCTTCCTGATCACCCTCGCCCTGCTGTTCGTCTACGGCACGACCGGGCTCGCCAACGGCGCCTGGACGGAACTCACCGGCTCCGAGGGTCCGTTCCGCTTCCTCTCCACCCCGTGGGGGGTGCTCCTCGCGGAGATCACCTACTTCACCCCCTTCGTGATGCGCCCGCTGCTCGCCGCCTTCTCCCAACTGGACACCGCGCAGCTGGAAGTGGCCGCCGGACTCGGCGCCCGACCGGGCCGGATCATCCGCCGGGTGATCCTGCCCGAGGCCCGCCCGGCCCTGGCCGCGGGCGGCAGCCTCGTCCTCGTCATGTGCCTGAACGAATTCGGGATCGTGCTGTTCACCGGCGCCAAGGACGTCACCACCCTGCCGATGCTCGTCTACGGCAAGGCCATCCTCGAATCCGACTATCCCGCGGCCTGCGTGGTCGCCGTCGTCAACATCGCGATCTCCGTGGGCCTGTTCGGCCTCTACCGGGTGGTGAGCAAGCGTGCTGGTGCCTAGCCGGGCGGGCCGCTGGACGGTCTGGGCCCTCTTCCTCCTCCTCTTCCTGCCGCTCTTCGCGCTGCCGCTGCTCGTGATCACGGCGGCCTCCTTCGCCACGAACTGGTCCGGGGTGCTGCCCTCGGGGCCGACCACCGCCCACTACGAAGCCGCCGTCCGAGGCGAATCCCTCCAGGCCCTCACCACCAGCCTGGCCACCGCCGTCGCCGCCAGCCTCCTCGCCCTCACCCTGGGCACCTGGGCCGCGATGGCCGCGGCCGCGCTGCGCCGTCGCGGCCGGCGCCTCGTGGACGCCCTGTTCGTGCTGCCGGTGGCGGTCCCCTCGGTGGTCGTGGGCCTCGCCGTGCTCGTGGCCTTCAGCCGGCCCCCGTTGCTGCTCAACGGCACCGCCCCCATCGTGGTCCTGGCCCACACCGTCCTCGTGACGGCCTTCGCCTACCAGTCGGTCTCCGCGGCCCTGGACCGCCTGGACCCGGCCTACGAACAGGCCGCCGCCGGCCTCGGCGCCCGGCCCGCCCGGGTGCTGTGGAAGGTCCGGCTGCCGCTGCTGCTGCCGTCGCTCAACGCCGCCGCCGGGCTCTGCTTCGCCCTGTCCATGGGCGAGTTGAGCGCCACGATGATGCTCTACCCGCCGGACTGGCTGCCGCTGCCGGTCCGCATCTTCACGGCCACCGACCGGGGCTCGCTCTTCGGCGGTTCGGCCCTCGCCGTGGTCCTCATGGCCACCACCGTGCTGGTCCTCCTCGCCGTCTCCCGGATCCGCACCCGCGCCTCCTACCGCTGACCGGCCCGGCCCACCCGCCACCACCCCGCACCCACCTCGGCCCGTACCGAAGGCCCGTACCGCAGGTCCGCCCCGGGCCCGCTCCGCGCCGCCCCGAACCCACCCCCCGAACCCCCCGCTCCCGCCCCACCCCCCGCTCCCGCCCCGTACCCGCCCTCCTCCGAAGGACCCCCATGCCGCTCCCGCCCCGCACCCCCCGCACCCGTACCCGCGCCTCCCGCACCCGCGTCCTCCGCGCCGCGGCCGTCCCCCTGTTCGGCACCACCCTCCTCGCCGGCGCCCTCACCGGCTGCGGCGGCTCCGCCGACGGCGCGGAGGGCGCCGGGACCGTCACCGTCTACAGCGCCGACGGCCTCAAGGGCGAGAAGGGCGACGGCTGGTACGACAAGGTCTTCGCCTCCTTCACCGAGAAGACCGGCATCGAGGTGAAGTACGTGGAGGGCGGCTCCGGCGAGATGGTCCAGCGCGCCCTGCGCGAGAAGACCAACACCCAGGCCGACGTCCTGATCACCCTGCCGCCCTTCATCCAGCAGGCCGCCGGCAAGGGCCTCATCGAGAAGTACCGGCCCCAGGGCTCGGACCGGGTCAAGGGCGGTGACAAGGCCGCCGACGGCACCTGGACCTCCGTGGTCAACAACTACTTCGGCTTCGTCCACAACAAGAAGGAGCTGCCGCGGGCCCCCCGCACCTGGGAGGAACTGCTCGACACCGGCTACAAGGACCGCCTCCAGTACTCCACCCCCGGGGTCGCGGGCGACGGCACCGCCGTGCTCATCAAGGCCATGCACGACTTCGGCGGCAAGGAGCCAGCCATGGCCTACCTGAAGAAGCTCCAGGCCAACAACGTCGGCCCGTCCTCGTCCACCAGCAAGCTCGCCCCCAAGACCGACAAGGGCGAACTCCTCGTGGCCAACGGCGACGTGCAGATGAACTTCGCCCAGTCCAGGTCCATGCCGAACCTCGGCATCTGGTTCCCGGCCCGCGAGGGCGGCCGCCCCACCACCTTCGCCCTGCCCTACGCCGCCGGACTCGTCGCCGACGCCCCGCACTCCGAGAACGGCCGCAAGCTCCTCGACCACCTGCTCGGCGAGGAGTCCCAGCGCCTCGTCAGCGAGGTCGGCGGCGGTTTCCCCGCCCGCGCCGACATCAAGCCCACCGACGCCAACGCCGTCGCCCTGACCCGCCTGATGGCCGGCGTGGAGGTCTTCGAACCGGACTGGGCCGACATCGACGCCAACCTCCCCGCCTACGTGGACGCCTGGAAGACCGCCACCGGCAGCTGAACCGCCGCCGGCCGTCAACTCCCGCTTCACCGGGCCCGGGAACACTCCCGCAGGGCCCGGCCGCACCCCCGCCCCGTCCCCCCTTCCCACTTGCTCCTGGAGGAGTACGTGCCCACTGTCCTGCCCGGCCGCGCCCTCGCCGTGACCACCGCCGCAGCCGCCCTGCTGGCCGGAGTCACCCTCGCGCAGCCCGCCACGGCCGCGTCCACCAGCGGCTCCGCCGCCGCGGCCACCACCCCGAAGGTGCTGGTCATCGGCCTCGACGGCGCCGTCCTCGACCGCGTCAAAGCCGCCCAGGCCCCGCACCTCAAGGGCATCATGAGCCGCGGTCTCACCGCGAAGAGCAACCTCTACGCCAACCCGATGGCCGCCACCTCCTCGGGCCCCGGCTGGTCCACCATCGCCACCGGCGTCTGGCCCGACAAGCACGGGGTGAAGGACAACTCCTTCACCGGCAAGAACTACACCGCGTACCCGGACTTCCTGACCCGCATCGAGAACGCCGTCCCCTCCCTGGACACGTACGCGGCGGCCGACTGGGAGCCCATCACCTCCACCGACCAGAACGGCCCCATCTTCTCCGCCAAGGTCGACAAGCGGCTCTCCCTCAAGGGCGACCGCGACGGCTACCGCACCGAGGACCCGAAGGTGGCCGCGGCCGCGGCCACCGAACTCCGCGGGGCCGACCCGGACGCCACGTTCGTCTACCTCGGCGAGATCGATGCCGCCGGACACTCCTACGGGGCCTCCAGTGCCCAGTACCTGGAGACCGTGGCCCGCGTCGACGCCCTCGTCGGACAGCTCCTCACCGCCGTCCGCGAACGACCCAACTACGGGCAGGAGGACTGGCGGATCCTGGTCACCACCGACCACGGCCACACCGCGACCGGCGGCCACGGCGGTTCCACCCTCGCCGAACGCGGCACCTTCGTCCTCGCCGAGGGCGCGGGCATCCCCGCCGGCTCGGTCCGTGAGGACGTCCGCCTCGCCGACGTCGCCGCCACCGCCCTCCAGCACGTCGGCGTCAGCACCACCGGCCTGGACGGGGCCCCGCTCGGCACGCCCGTCGGGGACGCCTTCGACACCCTGCGGCCGGCCCTGCGCACCCGCGTGGACGAGACCGGGATCCCCGCCACCACCAAGGGCTTCACCAAGACCCCGCCCACCGGTTGGGCCGTGGACAACTCCAAGATGGGCGCCGGCGGCGTCACCGAGTGGGCCGGCTGGTCCTTCGCCACCGACGAGTTCTGGACCGCCTCCCAGCGCGACCAGTGGCGCGAGTCCAACGTCCGCTCCCGTGACGTGTTCGCCGTCGCCGACTCCGACGAGTGGGACGACAAGCCCCACACCGGCACCTTCGACTCCAGCCTCGTCACCCCGAAGTACCAGGTGACGGGCGGCGCCACGGCCACCCTCCGGTACCGCTCCCACTACCGCCACGAGGCCGGTCAGACCGCACAGGTACTCGTCTCCTGGGACGGCGGCCCCGCCACCGTGGTGAAGACCCACGCCGCCGACGCCCTCGCCCGCACCGAGACCGTCTCCCTCCAGGTGCCCGCCGGGGCCCGCGAGGCGCAGGTCCGCTTCCGGTACGCCGGGAACAACAACTGGTTCTGGGCCGTGGACGACGTGACCCTCGGCTGAGCCCCGCCCGGGGGTGGCGGGGCGACCGCACGCACCCGCCCCGCCATCCCCGCGGACCCTTCCCGCACCCGTGCGCGGACCGCCCCGCACGCCCCCGGGAGCGGCCCCGGAACCCTTCCCGGGACCGGCCCGCGCCCCCTCGGTCCGGGCCGTGGACGCCGCACGCGCCCCCCGGTCTTCCCCGATAGGGTGGTACAGACCAGAGGTCCCCAGAGGTCTAGTACCGCAGAGCAGAGGACAGTCCCGTGGCAGAGCGCAAGCCGATCGAATCCTGGCTCACCGACATGGACGGGGTCCTCATCCACGAGGGCACCCCCATCCCGGGCGCCGACCAGTTCATCAAGAAGCTGCGCGAATCCGGCAAGCCCTTCCTGGTCCTCACCAACAACTCCATCTACACCCCGCGCGACCTCCAGGCCCGCCTCCAGCGGATGGGCCTCGACGTACCCGTCGAGAACATCTGGACCTCCGCCCTGGCCACCGCCAAGTTCCTGGACGACCAGCGCCCCGGCGGCACCGCCTACGTGATCGGCGAGGCAGGCCTGACCACCGCCCTGCACGACATCGGCTACATCCTGACCGACCACGACCCGGACTACGTGGTCCTCGGCGAGACCCGCACCTACAGCTTCGAGGCCATGACCAAGGCGGTCCGGCTCATCAACGCCGGCGCCCGGTTCATCTGCACCAACCCCGACGAGACCGGCCCCAGCACCGAGGGCCCGCTGCCGGCCACCGGCGCCGTCGCCGCCCTCATCACCAAGGCCACCGGCAAGAAGCCCTACTTCGCGGGCAAGCCCAACCCCCTCATGATGCGGACCGGGCTCAACGCGATCGGCGCCCACTCCGAGACCAGCGCCATGATCGGCGACCGCATGGACACCGACGTCCTCGCGGGCCTGGAGGCGGGCATGCAGACCTTCCTGGTGCTCACCGGTCTGACCACCGTCGAGGACATCGACAAGTTCCCCTACCGCCCCTCGAAGACGGTCGACTCCATCGCGGACCTCGTCGAGCGCATCTGACGCCGGCCGCCCGTCGAAGGCGCCCGCCCGGTCCGCGGGCGGGTGCCGGGGTGACCCGTACGGGTCAGCCGCGCGCCTGCCGGGATGCGCCGCCCCCGCCCACGCGTGAACCTCCTACCAGGAGGTTTCACGATGCGCACTGATCTGCTCGCTCTCCGTGCCACCGGGCCCGCCGCGGTGCTCGTGGCCGCGTCCGCCCTGGTCCTCACGGCCGCCCCGACCGCCCTGTCGGCCGAGGAACACCGCGGCACCGTCTGGGCCACCCCGTCCACCGCCTCGCCGGGAGCCCAGATCGAGCTGCGGGTCAACGGCTGCGACGGCACCACCGGGGCCGCCAAGTCCCCGGTGTTCGTGGCCGACGCCCACCTGTCGGGCCGCGACGGCGGCGGCAACCCGCTCTACGGCGAGGCCATGATCCGCTCCGGGGCCAAACCCGGCTGGTACTCGATCCAGGTGACCTGCGACGGCCGCGACGCCAAGGCCACCGGCAGCATCCAGGTGGTCCACCACGAGCCCACCCACCGGCCCACCCACCACCCGTCCCCGATCTGGCCGGTGCACGCGGGCGGCGGCGGGATGGCCGCCGAGCTCGCCACCGGGGACAAGGCCGACGCCCTCCGGCAGACCGCCGCCCGGGACGCCCGCGACGAGGGCCCCGGACTCCCGCACACGGTGATCGGCGCCGTCCTGGCCTGCGCCGCCACCCTGGCCGTGGCGGGCCGCGCCGTCCGGCTGCGGCGCCGCCGCAGCGGCGAGTGACGGGCCCGGGCCATGGCGGCTGAGCCGCGCGCGACGGGCAACGGCCGCCTCCTCACCGGCGCGGCCTGGGCGGTGCTGGTGCTCGGACTGTGGTTGTGGGGCCGGGAGATCACGGGGGTCCCGGGGCGGGACACCGGCGCGGCGGGTGCCGCCGCCGTACCGGGCCTGCCCGCCCCGCACGCCCCGCTGCCGGGCGCGGCCGCCCCCGAGCGGGTGGACCTGCCCGCCCTCGGGGTCCAGGCCCCGGTGGTGTCCCGCGGCCTCGACGCGGACGGGGCCATCGACCCGCCGCCGTACGACAGCCCCGGCACGGTCGGCTGGTACGGCAGCGGCACCCGCCCGGGGGCCGCGGGCGCCGCCCTGCTGGTCGGGCACGTGGACACCCGCTCCAAACCGGCCGTCTTCTACGGGCTCAGCTCGGCGAAGCCGGGGGACACCGTCCGGGTCGCCCGTTCCGACGGGGCGGTGGCCGAGTTCACGGTGGAGGAGGTCCGGGTCCACGAAAGGGACCGCTTCGACCCGGCCAAGGTGTACGGGCCCCGGGTCGCGGGCCGCGCCGAACTGCGGCTCATCACCTGCGGCGGCCGCTACGACCGGGCCACCCACGCGTACACGGCCAACGTGGTCGTCTCCGCCTACCTGACCGGGGTGATGACCGGACCCGCCGGAGGAGCGAAGCCCTCGCCCGGCGCGTCCGTCTGAGGACTCCGCTCCCGGCCGGCGTCCCGGTGCCCGCCCCGTGGCCCGGCCGGCGGGCCGCCCCGCGCACACGAAGAAGCCCCTCACGTCGCCGTGAGGGGCTTCTTCCGTCTGTGCGCCGCCAGGGACTCGAACCCCGGACCCGCTGATTAAGAGTCAGCTGCTCTAACCAACTGAGCTAGCGGCGCCTGCTGACAGAGAAAACTCTACCCCACGTCGGGAGGTGCTCGTGACCAGCCACGCCCGGCTTGTCTGATTAACCCATCTTAGATGGGTTTTGCGTGCAGTATGTGTGATGGCCGCAACGCAGCTGACGAGCCCTCAGGGGAGTGGACGGACCGTATGACGACGCCGCCGATGCCCACCCCGGTCTTCCGGGAGTACACGCCCGCGGGCGACTGCCCCTGCCCCGGCTGCGTGGCGCAGCGGACGGCCCGCCGGGCGGCGGCCCGGACCGCGGCCCCCACCGCCCGGCAGGCCCTGGTGCTGGTCACGGCCGCGGGCGTGGTGCTCGGCGGCGCGGGCACGGCCGCCGCCGGGGCGCCGCACACCCCCGGTCCCGATCCCGTGCGCCCGGCCCCCGCGCCCGCTCCCGCCGGTACGGCCGAGGACACCCCGCAGGGCACCCCCGGCTCGCTGCACGGCCCGCGGCCCGCCCCGGGCTCCGGACCGGCCGCCCCGGACGTGGGCCCCGCCACCGCGCCGGGGGTCCGCCGCACCGACCGGGCCACGATCATCAACCGGGCCCGGCGCTGGCTGGACGCGAAGGTGCCGTACAGCATGAGCACCTACTGGACGGACGGCTACCGCCAGGACTGCTCCGGCTTCGTCTCCATGGCCTGGGACCTGGGGACGAACGAGTGGACGGGCAGTCTGGACCGGTACGCCGTCCGGATCACCAAGGAGCAGCTCCAGCCCGGGGACATCCTGCTCTTCCACAACCCGGCCGATCCGAGCGCGGGCTCCCACGTCACGATCTTCGGCGGCTGGACCGACCACACCCGCACGTACTACACGGCCTACGAGCAGACCCGCCCGCACACCCGGAAGCAGGCCACCCCGTACGGGTACTGGAACAACGCGGCGAAGTACCTCCCGTACCGCTACACGGGGCTGTCCGGGGTGGTGGCCGAACCGGTCCCCGAGACGCCCGCCCCGTCCCCGGTGGTCCCCGCGCCGACCCCGGCGCCGAAGCCGCCGGCGGCGCCCGCTCCGGCGCCCGGCCCCGGTCCGGGCACGGCGTACCCGGGCCGCGGTGCCTTCGGGCCGGGGGCCTCGAACCCGTACGTGAAGCGGCTGGGCACGATGCTCGTCGCGCGCGGCGCGGCCCGCTTCTACCCCGACGGGCCGGGGACGCGCTGGACCGAGGCTGACCGCCGGGCCACCCGGGCCTTCCAGCAGGCCCAGGGCTGGACCGGGGCCGACGCGGACGGCCTGCCCGGCCCCGCGACCTGGCGGCTGCTGGTGACGAAGCAGGGCCGGGGCATCCCGGCCGCCCCGACGGGATCCGGCACGCCGACCGTGAAGGCGCCGGCGTACCCGGGGGCGGCGGTGTTCCGGCCGGGGAGCAGTCATCCGGCCGTCGAGGCGCTGGGGCGGCAGTTGGTCCGCAAGGGCTTCGGCAAGCACTACACGAAGGGCCCCGGGAAGACCTGGGGCGAGGCGGACCGTCGCAACACCGAGGCGTTCCAGCGGGCGCTGGGCTGGCGGGGCGCGGCGGCGGACGGATACCCGGGACCCGAGACCTGGCGGAGGCTCTTCGCATGACGGAGGCAGGCATGTTCCCCATGAGCACCACGACCACCACGGGCACGATGCTCCCCTTCACCTGCCCGCCCCGGGCGGTGGCCGGCCCGTGTGTCGAGCCGGTCGCCGCGGAGGCCGTCGCGCGGCTCACCGCGCCGGCCACCGGGCCCGAGGGGGCCCCCGCTCCGGCCCTGGCTCCTGCTCCGGCCTCGGCTCCCGCCGCGGCGCGGCCCGTGGTGGTGGGCGTCCCCGCGGCCTGGGTGCCCGTCCCGGCCGCCCCCGTCGTCCCGGCCGCCGTCGCGCCCGTGCCGGCCCCGGCGCGGGCGCCCGAGCCGCACCCGGTGGTCGTCACGGCCGTGGCCGCTCCGACGGAGCCCTGGGCGAGTGCCGCCGGGGTGGAGTGGGGCGCGGACTGGGCCCTGGAGCTGGAGCGCGACGACGATCCGGAGGCCGATCCGGAGACCGATCGGGAGGCCGAGCCGCGGACGGCTCCCGAGATCGAGCCCGGGATCGAGCCCTGGGCCGCGTCCGAGACGTACCCGGCGGAGGGCCGGGAGGAGGCGTACGACCTCCAGGGGGACGCGTGGGACCCGCCCGCGCCGGTGCCGGCCCGGGCGCACAGCGGGATCCCGGGGCCGGGCATGCGTCCGTGGGTGCCGGATCCGGACGCCGTGGCGGGGATCCCGGTCCGGCTGGTGTTCGGGGACGGTTCGGCGGCGGAGGCGGTGCGGGTGCCGGTGCCGCCGCGCCGGCCCGGGTCCTCGCCGCGCCGCGATCCCGTGCCGGCGGCGCCGCGGCGGACCGCGCCGCCCGCCGACCCGAGGCTGCGGGAGTGCCGGGGGCCGGCCCTGCCCGGTGGGGCGGGGGTGCTGACGGGGCTGGCCGCGCTGGCCGGCTGGGGGGTCGTGGCGGTCCGGTCCGGGGTGCTGCCGGGGCGGGCCGAGGGGCTGTTGGGGCTGGAGCCCCGGCCGTTCGGCGGGCTGGGGGCCGCCGACTGGCCCGCGCTGGGACTGCTGGGCGTGCTGGGTGTGGTGGCGCTGCTGGCCTTCGGTGGGTTGGGTCGGGGGCGGACCGGTCACGCCTGGGTGCTGACCCTGTTCGGCCGGTACCGGGGCACGGTGCGTCGCACCGGGCTGGTGTGGGTGAGTCCGCTGCTGCTGCGCCGCCGGGTGGACGTGCGGCTGCGGCACTGGCGGAGCGAGCCGATGCCCGCGGTGGACGCGACGGGACTGGCCCTGCGGGTGGTGGTGCAGGTGGTGTGGCAGGTCCGGGACACCGCTCGGGCGGCGCTGGCCGTGGAGGAGCACACCGAGTACCTGGCCGAGCAGGTGGAGGCGGCGACCGCGCGGGTGTTGTCCCGGCTGCCGGCGGACGCCTTCGAGGAGGACGGGCCGACGCTGCGGGACGCGGAGGCGGTCGGGGCGGACCTGACCCGGATGCTGGCCGCGGAGACCGAGGCCGTGGGGATCGAGGTGTTCTCGGCGCAGCCCACCCGGATCGAGTACGCGCCGGAGGTCGCGGCGGCGATGCAGCGCCGCCGGATCGCCGTGATCGACGCCAGGCACCGCGACAGCGTGCTGAGTTCGGTGGTGGACGCCGTGCACGACACGGTGGGTCGGTTGACCTCGCGGGGGCTGGTGGAGCTCGACGACTACGAGCGGAAGGCGCTGGTGAAGGACCTCACCGTGGCCTTCTGCACCAGCCGCCAGGACTGAGGGAGCGGCCCTCGGGCCCCCTCGTTCGCACCTTCAACTCCCGTACCGCGCGGGCGGATGCACGGCCGGACCCCGGAAACAGCCGGGGTCCGGCCGTTCGCACATTGGTCTGGACATGGACAACTCATGTCCATAGTCTGGGACTTGGTCTAGACCTAAGAAATGCGCGCGCCCCTCCCCAGGTACTCCCCCCACGCCCCAAGGAGCAACATGCGCCTCTTCCGTATGCCCAAGCCCCCGGGCCGTCGTGCGACCGCCGCCGGCGTCGGCCTCGGTGTCCTCGTCGGTGCCGGCATCGCCATGGCCCCGACCGCCCAGAGCCACGGCTACATCGACCAGCCCATCAGCCGCAGCAAGCTCTGTCAGACCAAGGCGGTCAGTGACTGCGGCCCGATCCAGTGGGAGCCCCAGAGCGTCGAGGGCTTCAAGGGCTTCCCGGCCGCGGGTCCCGCCGACGGCAAGATCTGCGCGGGCGGCCACTCCGAGTTCGCCCAGCTCGACGACCCGCGCGGCGGCAACTGGCCCGCCACCCAGGTGTACGCCAACCAGAGCTACAACTTCCGCTGGCAGTTCACCGCGAACCACTCCACCACGGACTTCCGCTACTACATCACCAAGAACGGCTGGGACTCCACCAAGCCGCTCACCCGCGCCGCCCTGGAGCCCGCGCCCTTCTTCACGGTGGCCTACAACGGCGCCCGCCCCGCGATGACCACCGTGCACCAGGGCGTCATGCCCTCCGGCAAGGCCGGAAAGCACATGATCCTCGCCGTGTGGACCGTCAACGACACCCCGATGGCGTTCTACTCCTGCTCCGACGTTCAGTTCTGACGCTCCGTCAGCTACCGTGCGGCAGCATGGGGAGCGCAGCGGGGGCGACGGCGGACCGGGCGACACGGGCGGAGGCGCCGCGGACCGTCGCGGAGCTGATCGCCCGCCGGTGGGATGACCACCGGACGGGGCTGCGGGACCACACGGTCTCGCTCAGCCACCACCAGGCCGCCCGGGCGTCCGCCGCCCGCGCCGCGCTCCTCGCCGACCTGCTGCCGCGCGGTGCCTCCCCGCACGTGGGGGTGCTGCTCGACAACACTCCCGAGTTCCCGTGCTGGCTCGGCGCGGCGGCCCTCGCCGGGGCCGCCGTCGCCGGGATCAACCCCACCCGGCGCGGACCCGAGCTGGCCCGCGACGTCCTACACACCGACTGCCGGATCCTCGTCACCGAACCCCGCCACCTGCCCCTCCTCGCCGGCCTGGAGCTCCCCGGAGTCCGGATCCTCGTCACCGGCACCGAGGAGTACGCCGCCCTCCTCGCCCCCTACGAGGACGCCCGCCCCGGCGAGGCCGTGCTGCGCCGCGGCGGACCCGGCCCCCGCGACACCCTCCTCCTCTACTTCACCTCCGGCTCCACCGGCGCCCCCAAGGCCGCCCTGTGCACCCAGGGCCGACTGGCCGCCGCGGGCGCCTCGCTGGCCCGGCAGTTCCGCGTGGTCCCCGAGGACGTCCACTACGTCTGCATGCCGATGTTCCACGGCAACGCCGTCATCGCCGCCTGGGCCCCCGCCCTGGCCGCCGGGGCCGGAGTGGCCCTGCGCGGCCGGTTCTCCGCCTCCGCCTTCCTCGACGACGTCCGCGCCTTCGACGCCACCTACTTCACCTACGTCGGGCGTGCCGTCCAGTACCTCCTCGCCACCCCGCCCCGCCCCGAGGACCGCGACCACCGGCTCCGGCGGGGCTTCGGCACCGAGGCCGGAGCCGTGGACGCGGCCCGCTTCGCCGCCCGCTTCGGGGTCCCCCTCGTCGAGGGCTACGGCTCCTCCGAGGGCGGGGCCGCCCTCCGGCGCACCCCGGGCACCCCGCCCGGAGCCCTCGGCCGGGCCGCCCCCGGCGAGGACCTCGCCGTGGTCGACCCCGAGACCCGCCGGGAACGCCCGCCCGCCCGCCGCGGCCCGGACGGCACCCTGCACGGGATCGCCGGGGCCATCGGGGAGCTGGTCAACCGCGGCCGCAGCCCCTTCGAGGGCTACTGGCGCAATCCGGAGGCCGAGGCCGCCCGGCTCCGCGGCGGCTGGTACTGGACCGGCGACCTCTTCTACCGCGACGAGGAGGGCTACCTCTACTTCGCGGGCCGCACCGACGACCGGCTCCGCGTGGACAGCGAGAACCTGGCCGCCGCCATGATCGAGGAGATCCTCTCCCGCTGGGAGCGCGCCGCCGCCGTGGCCGTGTACGCCGTCCCCGACCCCGTGGCCGGAGACCAGGTGATGGCCGCACTCGCCCTCCGCGACGGCGAGGTCTTCGACCCGGAGGGGTTCGCCGCCTTCCTGGCCGCCCAGCCCGACCTGGGCACCAAGATGTCCCCCTCCTACCTCCGGATCGTCCCCGCCATGCCCGTCACCGCCACCAACAAGATCCACCGGGTGGCCCTGCGCCGCGAGGGCTTCCGCCCCGCCCCCGCCCCCGGCGCGGCCCCCGACCCCGTCTGGTGGCGCCCGCCCGGGACCGAGGCCCTGCGCCCCCTCGCGCCGGCCGACCTCGCCGCCCTGCTCGCCCGCTACCGGGACCAGGGCCGCGCCGCGCTGCTGGAGCGCTGACCTGCGGCCTTCCTCGGCCGGGTGAGGGCGGCCCCGGCGCGGCCCGCCCGTGGGGTGGTCACGAGCACCCCCGGGGACCGGGTAGTATTTTCTCTGTCAGCAGGCGCCGCTAGCTCAGTTGGTTAGAGCAGCTGACTCTTAATCAGCGGGTCCGGGGTTCGAGTCCCTGGCGGCGCACCTGATCTTCGGGCGGTTTCCGGTTCACCGGGAACCGCCCGAAGTGCTTTCCGGGCCGGACGGCCGGTCTCCGGACGGAGGCGGGCCCGCGCGCCCGCCCGACGGGTCGGGGCCTCAGAGCGTCAGCGACAGCAGCAGCGAGGCGGCCCGCCGGTTCAGGGTGTCCGCCGCCGACCGCAACCGGTACACGTCCGACACCGGCAGCGACAGGGCCACGCAGCCCACCGCCGCACCCGCCGTCATCGGGACCGCCGCGCACACCGTGCCCAGCGAGTACTCCTGCAGGTCCAGCACCGGCACCGTCGCCGGCTGCGCGTCCAGCTGCGAGAACAGCACCCGCTCGTCGGTGATCGTCCGCGAGGTCAGCCGGGCCGTGCGGTGCCGCGCGAGGTGGTCCCGGCGACCGTTCCGGTCCAGCTGCGTGAGCAGGCACTTGCCGACCGCGCTCGCGTGCGCCGCCGAGCGGAAGTCCACCCACTCGTGCACCTTCGGGGCCCGCGGCCCGTCCGCGACCTGCGTGATCCGCACCTCGCCGTCCAGGTACCGGCTGATGTAGACGGCCGCGCCCAGCGAGTCCCGCAGCCGGTCGAGGTTCTCCTGGAGCTTGTCCCGCAGGGCCCGCTGTCGGTCCGGGCCGGAGCCGAGCAGCAGCAGGGAGTCGCCTATCGCGTAGGCCCCGTCCGCCACCTCCAGCACGTACCCCTCGCGGCGCAGCATCCGCAGCATCGGGGCCAGGTGGCCCACCGGGAGGCCCGTCTCGCGGGCGACCTGTGGCTCGGAGACCCCGCCCGCGTGCCGCGAGATCGTTTCGAGTACGCGGAGTGCGTACTGCACCGAATGGAACGGCGCGGTCGGCTCGGGCTTCAGCGCCACGGTCCCCCCTGGGCAGGTAGTCAGCGCTTCCACTTCCACGATAACCACCAAGCCCGCCGCGCGGCACGGCTGTTGAAGAGTTCGATGGCTCGATCACATCGTCCTGGAACCGCCCTCGCCCCCGGCATATGCCAAGGTCACCGCCGTGCGGGAGGTGCCCGGGGGGAATGGGCGGCGGCCCGTCCCTGTTCGACCCCTTCGCAAGGATTGTTCGGACGGGCTCGACCACGGACGGGAGCGGCACGGTGCAGGCGAAGGACGCAGGACGGCAGGACGGAACGGGCAGCCAGGAGGCCGGACCGGGTGGACCGGACGCCCCCGGAACGGAGGAACGGGCCCCCGCCGGACCCGCGCGCGGCGGAGCCGCCCCCGGGGGCCCGGATCCGGCCACCCCCACCGCGGACCGGGCCCCGGACCCCGCCGCGGACCCGCACGGCATCCGCGGCCGCGCGCAGGGCTCCGCGTCGGTCCCGCTGTCCGTCCTCGACCTGGTCACCGTGGGCACCGGCGGCAGCGCGGCCGCGTCCCTGCGGACCAGCGTGGAGCTGGCCCGCCTCGCCGAGCGCCGCGGCTACCACCGCCACTGGGTCGCCGAGCACCACTCCATGCCCGGAGTGGCCAGCTCCTCGCCCGCGGTGATCCTGGCCCACCTGGCCGCCCACACCGACCGGATCCGCCTCGGCTCCGGCGGGGTGATGCTGCCCAACCACGCCCCGCTCGCCATCGCCGAGCAGTTCGGCACCCTGGAGGCGCTGGCCCCGGCCCGGATCGACCTCGGCCTGGGCCGCGCCCCCGGCACCGACGGAGGCACCGCGGCGGCCCTGCGCGGGCCCGGCCGGGGCCAGGACGGGCCCGAGGACTTCCCCCGGCAGCTCGCCGAGCTGGTCCGCTTCCTCGACGACGGCTTCCCGGACGGGCACCCGTACGCCCGCATCCACGCGGTGCCCGGACCGGTGCAGGGCCTCGGGACCGGCCGGCCGCCGATCTGGCTGCTCGGCTCCTCCGGCTTCAGCGCCCGGCTGGCCGGGGAGCTGGGCCTGCCCTTCGCCTTCGCCCACCACTTCTCGGCGGCCAACACCGTGCCCGCCTTGGACCTGTACCGGCGGTCCTTCCGGCCCTCCGCGGTCCTGGACGCCCCCTATGCCCTGATCGGGGTGGCCGTACTGGCCGCCGACGAGGAGCGGGAGGCGTACCGGCAGGTGCTCACCGGGGCGCTGTCGATGCTGCGGCTGCGTCGCGGCGTCCCGGGTCTGGTGCCCGGCCCGGAAGAGGCGGAGGCTTACCCCTACTCGGAGGTGGAGCGGGAGTTCGTGGCGGACTGGACGCGCAACGTGGTGCACGGCACGGCCGAACAGGTCCGGGCCGGGCTCGGGGGTCTGCTCGCGCGCACCGGGGCGGACGAGCTGATGCTCACGTCCAACGTCCATGGAAACGCTGCCCGGTTGCGTTCCTACGAGCTCGTCGCAGATGTGTACGGCCTGCCCGGAGGGGGTGCCTGACCGGCCAACGGGGTGCGAACGGGGTTTGGCTGGTTTGTTGCCGAAACCTGT
This sequence comes from Streptomyces sp. NPDC097619, assembly GCF_040302735.1. Classification (NCBI taxonomy): domain Bacteria; kingdom Bacillati; phylum Actinomycetota; class Actinomycetes; order Kitasatosporales; family Streptomycetaceae; genus Streptomyces; species Streptomyces sp. NPDC097619. The sequence continues at coordinate 51,181 of NZ_JBEOSD010000017.1, forward strand.
CCCGCGGGATGGTCGAGAGATCAACGAAACCGCTCGTCACCGGGGGTGGCGGGCGGTTTCTGATGTGCGCTCACGTCCCTGACATGCCGTTTTGCTCTGAGACTGGTCTAGTCCTTCTTTGGACTGAACCATTGACGGGGTCCTCGGGTGACGGCTATCACTTTCCTCAACACGTGGACCCCCCGCCCCTCCCGCACTCCGGAGGAAGTTCATGCACATCCGTAAACCGCTCGTGGCGGCTCTCGCCACCGCCGGGCTCGCCGCCGGAGCACTGGCAGGTTTCGCAGGACTCACCACCGCACAGGCAGCCGACGCCTCCACCACCGCCGCATCCGGCGGAGTGCGCATCGCGTACTACGACCAGTGGAGCGTCTACGGCAACGCCTTCTACCCGAAGCACCTGGACACCCGTGGCATAGCGAGCAAGTTGGACATCATCAACTACTCGTTCGGCAACATCCACCCCACCAACCTCACCTGCTTCATGGCCAACAAGGCCGCCGGTGACGACAACAACCCCAACGCGGGTGACGGTGCGGGCGACTCGTACGCCGACTACCAGAAGTCCTTCAGCGCGGCCGACAGCGTGGACGGCGTCGCCGACAAGTGGGACCAGCCGATCGTGGGCGTCTTCAACCAGTTCAAGGAACTGAAGGCCAAGTACCCCCACCTGAAGATCAACATCTCGCTGGGCGGTTGGACGTACTCCAAGTACTTCCACGACGCGGCCAAGACCGACGCCTCCCGCAAGAAGCTGGTCTCCTCCTGCATCGACCAGTACCTCAAGGGCAACCTCCCGGTCGAGGGCGGCTTCGGTGGCGCCGGTACCGCGGCGGGCATCTTCGACGGCATCGACATCGACTGGGAGTACCCGGGCTCCTCCGGCGGCCACCTGGGCAACCACTACGGCCCCGAGGACAAGCAGAACTTCACGCTGCTCCTCGCCGAGTTCCGCAAGCAGCTCAACGAGTACGGGGCGGCCAACGGCGGCAAGAAGTACATGCTGACCGCGGCCATGCCGGCCGGCCAGGACAAGATCAAGTACATCGAGACCGACAAGATCGGCCAGTACTTGGACTACGCCAACATCATGACGTACGACATGCACGGCGCCTGGGACGGCGACGGGCCCACGTACCACCAGTCGCCGCTGTACTCGGGTGCCAACGACCCGACCGACCCGATCGCTCCGGGCACCGAGAAGTACAGCATCGACAACGCCATCGACTCCTGGATCGACGGCAACCCGACCTACGGGATCGCGGGCGGCTTCCCCGCCAACAAGCTGACCCTGGGCTACGAGTTCTACTACCGCGGCTGGAAGGGCGTCCCCGCGGGTGCCGCCAACGGCCTCGCCCAGTCCGCCACCGGTGGCTCCGGCGCCCGCCCGCTCAGCCAGCAGGCCGGCATCGCCCACTACAAGGAGCTCGGCGGGATCGTCGACAACCCGGCGACCACCTTCTGGGACGACCAGGCCAAGTCCTCGTACTTCTACAAGGACGGCGAGTTCTTCACCGGCCTCAACCAGAAGTCCATCCAGGCCCGCGTGGACTACGGCAAGCAGCGCGGCCTGGGCGGCGCGATGATGTACTCCCTGCTCGGCCTGGACAACAACATCACGCTGCTGAACCAGATCTCGGACGCCCTCGGCGGCAGCACCCAGCCGCCGACGACCCCTCCGACCACTCCGCCGACCACGCCTCCGACCACTCCGCCCACGACCCCGCCGACCACGCCGCCCGCCGGTAGCTGCACCAACCCGGCGTACGCGGCGGGCACCGTCTACAACGGCGGCACCCTGGTCTCGCACAAGGGCAAGAACTGGAAGGCCAAGTGGTGGACGCAGAACGAGGAGCCCGGCACCACCGGTGAGTGGGGCGTCTGGCAGGACCTCGGCGCCTGCTGATCTCCCCCCACCGCGCGCCGAGCGACGGACCGCCCCGCACCCCGTGACCGGGGGTGCGGGGCGGACCCCGCTCCCGGGACCGCTCCCCGGACCGCGCGCCCGGCGCCCCGGCCCCCGGATCCTCAGGATCCGAGGGCCGGGGCGCCCGCCTGTTCGCCGATCATCTCCGAGATCCGCTCCGGGGCCACCGCCCGCGAGTACAACCAACCCTGCCCGGTGTCACAGCCCACCCGGCGCAGCCGGGCCGCCTGGCCCGCGGTCTCCACGCACTCCGCGGTCACGGTGAGCCCCAACCGGTGGGCCAGCTGCACGAGGGCCTCGACGATGGTCTCGTCGGCCGGGTTCGGGTGCGAGCCCTCCTCGTAGCGGAAGCCCCGCACGAAGGAGCCGTCCAACTTCAGCACCGACACCGGCAGCCTGCTCAGGTAGGCCAGGTTCGAGTAGCCGGTCCCGAAGTCGTCGATGGCGATGCGCACCCCCATGTCCCGCAGCTCCTGGAGGGCCTGGAGCGGGCGGCCCGTCGAACCCATCACCGCGGACTCCGTCAGCTCCAGTTGGAGCAGCTCCGCGGCGAGCCCGGTCTCGGCGAGGATCGTGGCCACGTCCCGCACCAGGTCCGAGTCCCACACCTGCCGGACGGCCACGTTCACGCTCACGAACACCGGCTCGCGCGCCGGGTGTTCCAGTTGCCAGCGGCGGGCCTGACGGCAGGCCGCGCGCAGCACCCAGCGGCCCAACGGCACGATGGAGCCGTCTTCTTCCGCAATTCCGATGAACCGATTCGGCGGCAACTGTCCGAACTGCGGGTGGTGCCAGCGGACCAGGGCCTCCACCCCGCGCACCACCCCGCTCTCCAGGTCCACCAGCGGCTGGTACTCCAGATGGAACTCCCCGCGTTCCACGGCCGGCCTGAGGGTGGAGGCCAGGGCCTGCCGGGTCATCCGGTGGGCGTTGCGCTCGGGGTCGAAGAGGGTCCAGCGGGCCTTCCCGTCGGCCTTGGCCCAGTACAGGGTGGTGTCCGCCATCTGCATCAGCCCGGTGGCGGTGGCCCCGTCCGCGGTGCGCTCCACCACACCGATCGAGGCGGACACCGACAGGCGCTGCCCGGCCAGGTCGAAGGGCTCCTGCACCGCGGCGAGCACCGAGCGGGCCAACTCGGCCAGTTGCTCGGTGCCGGTGGAGTCCTCCACGAGCAGGGCGAACTCGTCCCCGCCGAGCCGGGCCACCAGATGGCCGCCGCCGCGCCGGCCGCCGGTGTCCCCGGCCTGGTCGGCGCAGGTGGTGAGCCGGGCGGCCACCGCGGTCAGCAGCCGGTCCCCGACCCGGTGCCCCAGGGTGTCGTTGACGGCCTTGAACCCGTCGAGGTCCAGGTAGCACAGGCCGATCCGGCCGGTGCCGCCGTGCTCGTACGCGGAGGACTCCAGGGCCGCGGAGAGGCGTTCGAAGAACAGGGCGCGGTTGGGCAGCCGGGTCACCGGATCGTGCATCTGGAGGTGGCGGAGCCGGGCCTGGAGGTCGCGGCGGTCGCTGATGTCGGCCACGGACAGCAGCACGTCGGGGGTGCCGGGCACGGGGCCGAGGGTGATCTCGGTCCAGAGGGAGTGGCCCTCCGGGTGGCGCAGTCGCCGGGTGCAGCGCAGCTTGGCCTGGCGGCCCCGGAGCACTTCCAGGTACGCCTGCCAGGTGCGGGCCTCGGCGGCCAGGTCCACCAGATCGGCGGCGGACCGGCCGGTGAGGGCCTCCGGTTCGGCGCCCAGCAGGGCGCCCAGGGCCCGGTTGGCGGCGACGACCAGGCCCTCGCGGTCGATGACGGCCATGGCGAGGTGGGCGGCGTCGAAGGCGGCGCGGTAGTCCCGGGGTCCGGGTCCGGCGGCGGAGCCGGGTGGTCCGGTGGGCCGGGGGCTCGCGGTGCGGTCGGTGTGCTCGGGGTGCTGACGGGGGGCGTCGGCGCCGTCGGGGTGACGCTGCGTGGTGACCGGCCGGTTCCCCTCGGCCGCCGGTCCGGTCCCTTCCGGAGTTCCGCTCACGGCTTTCTCCCGGTGTCGGAGCAGGAAAGTGTGCCGATCATAGAGCCAGCCGGGAGGGGCTATCCAGCCGCGCCGCCGGTATCCGTGACGGGGGTCGGGCGGGTACGGACGGGTGTACGACAGTTTTCGGCTACACCCTGCGCGGCTCTGAGCGGGTCGGGTCCCCGGCTGATCGCATGTGACGTTCCGTGATCTTCCGGAGGGTCAGTGGCGTGACCGTCCGCTCACTCAGGTGGGGCACTGGAACAGGACAATTGCCCATGTATCGGCACAAGGTGAGGGGGATGCCCGCCACGCTCACCGGAGGTCCATGTGCCGCGACAGCAGACACCCGGGGGAGTGGAGAGCTCCCGCATGCGCAGTGCCGCGGCGGGGCTCACCTCCCTCACGGCCCTCGCCGCCATGTCGCTCGTCGCGGGACCCGCGGTGGCCGAGCCGGGGCCGGCCCCCTGCGAGCTGGCCCGGACCTCGGCCCACCACTCGCTGGGGCTGGACACCTGGAACGCGGCCTACCCGAAGCCGGTGCGGACCCTGAACGCCGTGATGGTGTTCCTGTCCTTCCCCGACGCCGTGCCGCGCACGGGCACGGCCGAGCTGGCCGCGGACCACTTCCCGGAGACCAGCCGGTTCTTCGAACGCGCCTCGTACGGGAAGTTCCGGCTGGTGCCGCACCCGCAGGCGCGCTGGCTGGCCATGCCCGAGCCGTCGACCTCGTACCGGATAAAGCGGGACTGGGCCCCGGAGGACCGGGCGGCCTATCTGCGGGACGCGGTGCGGACCGCGGACCGCGAGGTGGACTTCAGCCGGTACGACGTCGTGTACTTCGTGGCCGATCCCGATGCCCCCGGCGTGGACTCCGACGCCACCAAGGTGGTCAACTTCGACCGCCCGCTCCGGGCCGACGGCTCGGACCTGCGGCGGATCGTCACCGTCTTCGAGCAGCACCCGCCGGACCGGAACGTCCTCGCCCACGAGACCGGGCACGTCTTCGACCTCCCCGACCTCTACCACCGGCCCTCGGACGGCAAGGGGGACTGGGACACCCACGTGGGGGACTGGGACGTCATGGGCAGCCAGTTCGGGATGTCCCCGGACCTGTTCGCGTGGCACAAGTGGAAGCTGGGCTGGCTGGAGGCCGGGCAGGTGGACTGCGTGCAGAGCGGGACCAGCCTGCACACCCTGCAGCCGCTGGGCGCGCCCGCCGTGCCCGGCAGTCGCGGCGGGACCCGGCTGGCGGTGGTCCGCACCGGCGAGAACAGCGCCATCGCGATCGAGGCGCGGGGTTCCGCCGGGAACGACGAGGAGACCTGCACCGAGGGCGTCCTCGTCTACCGGGTCCGCAACGAGGCGGCCTCGGGCGGTGGCCCCATCGAGGTCCTGGACACCCACCCGGAGACCGAGGCGTGCGTGGAGCAGTCGGTGTACCCGCCGCTGGCGGACGCGCCGCTCGGGGTCGGGGAGTCCTTCACGGTGCCGGGGGAGCGGATCCGGGTGGAGGTGGCGGACCGCACCCCGTCGGGGGACTGGACCGTGAAGATCACGACCTGAGCGACCCGTGCGCGCCCCCGCGCATACGAAGAAGCCCCCCACATCGCTGTGGGGGGCTTCTTCCGTCTGTGCGCCGCCAGGGACTCGAACCCCGGACCCGCTGATTAAGAGTCAGCTGCTCTAACCAACTGAGCTAGCGGCGCTTGCTGACGTGGAAGACATTAGCACTCTGATCGGCGGAAGGAAAAATCGATACCCGCACGGCGGCCGCCGAAACCGCCCGGACGGCCCGCACGCACGCCCACAGCATGACCTCCGGTCCGGGCAGCCAGGGCTGCCCCCCGTCCGGGGCCACCAGCCAGCGGGACGGGGCCGGGCCCTCGGCCCCGCCCGCGGGGCGCAGCGCGGGTACGGCCACGGCGTCCCCGCGGCCGTGACAGAGCAGGCTGGGGATGGCCCCGCCCCACTCCTCCCAGTGCAGCAGGGCGGGCAGCCGGTGGGCCGTGCCGGGGGCGGCGAACAGCAGCATCCGCCCCCGGTGCACGGCCACCGGGCCCGAGCCCGGGCCTTCCTCCCAGAGCCGGTCCAGCATCCGTCGCCCGAACACCGCGGGCACGTTCACGACGTCGAAGGCCGATCCACAGGGCAGCACCGCGGGCGCCGTGGGGCGCGATTCCCAGAGGGAGAGGGTGCTGCGGGGGTAGGGGGAGGCGGAGGCGAGCCAGGCGGCACCGGACGGCGTGACCCGGGCGGCGTGCCCGTGGCCGGGGTCCACCGGAGCGGCGAGCAGCCCGCCCGGCCCGTGCCCGAAGGCGCCCAGGGGGGCCCGGTGGCCGTCGGTGTCCCGCTCTTCGCGCGTCTCGTCTCGCACCCAGGAACTCATGAACGCAAGGTTGCCGGGAGTGCTCGCGCGGATGCCGGGAGTTGCGGGAAACCGGGACGGGCGGCCCCGGGGTCCGGTATCTTCCGCACCGCATATGCCACTGGCGCCGGAGCGCGGCCCCCGCCGGGACCCGCAGCGGCCGGCCCCGATCGGCCCCGGTCCCGGTCACCGCCCCGCGATCCGGCCCCGAGCCCGATCCCGGACCGCCGCGGCCCCGGCTCGCGGGGCGGGCGGCCTCAGGCGGGGTCGCGGTCCCCGTTCAGCAGGCCGCGGCCGAACTCGATCATCTTGTCGGCGTAGTCCTCGGTCCACTCGGCGCGGTCGGCGATGTCCGCGGCGGACAGCCGGTCGAAGCGGCGCGGATCGGCCAGCTGGGCGGCCGCCACGGCCTGGAACTCGATCGCCCGGTCCTGGGCGGCCCGGAAGGCCAGGGTCAGCTCGGTGGCGCGGGCGAGCAGCTCCCGGGGGTCGTCGATGGACTCCAGGTCGAAGAAGTGCTCGGGGTCGGCGACGGCTTCCGAGGGCTCGAAGAGCAGCGGCGCGGGCCGCATCCTCCGCTCGGTCCTCTCGGGCTCTGGCATGGATGTCCTCCGGCTCCTCGCTGCGTACGTGCGGACGGCCCGGGGCGTCCCGGGCCGTCCTCCATTGTCCAGCCCCGCGCAAGACCACGGCAGGGGGCCGGGACCGGCGCGGGGGTGCGCGGGACCCCGACGCGCCTGCGCGGCCCGTGCGCCGGGTCGGGCGGACGGGTCCCGCGCACGGGTCGTGCGCACGGGGGCCCGCCGGCCGGGCGGCGGCCGGTGGCGCCCCGGCGCCGCCGTCACTCCTCCAGGTGGCCGGTGTCGTTCCAGCGCTCCAGGGCGGGGGCGCCGTAGGCCCAGCCGAGGACGGACAGGGAGGTCGGGTCGAGCCGGATGCGGGAGCCGAAGGCGGCCTCCATGCCCAGCCAGCGGGCGGCGATGGTGCGCAGGATGTGGCCGTGGGCGAAGACGAGCACGTCCCGCTCGGCGGCGCGGGCCCAGGCGACGACCTCGTCGGCGCGGGCCGCGACCTGGGCGACGGTCTCGCCGCCGGCGGCCCCGTCCCGCCAGATCAGCCAGCCGGGCCGGACGGCGTGGATCTCGGCGGGGGTCATCCCCTCGTAGTCGCCGTAGTCCCATTCCATGAGGGCGTCCCAGGGCTCGGCCCGGACCCCGAAGCCGGCGAGTTCGCAGGTCTCGGAGGCGCGGACCAGGGGGCTGGTGCGGACCTCCAGGTCGCGCAGGCCGTCCCAGGGGTGTTTGGCCAGCCGGTCGCCGAGCAGGCGGGCGCCGCGGCGGCCCTCCTCCAGGAGCGGCACGTCGGTCCGCCCGGTGTGCTGGCCGGACAGGGACCAGGCGGTCTGTCCGTGACGGGCGAGCAGAATGCGGGGTGCCATGCGGTATCTCCCGGTACGAGTCGGAATCGGGCAGCGCGATCATCATCCCGCAGATGAACGTCGGGCCACTTCTGTCACAACTGCGAAGCAACCTTCCGGTTGCCTCAGGCGTCTTACGGCGTATGCCAGAACCCGCGGACCCCTCTCTCCCCGCCCGCCGCCGCCCGCGGTGGTGGACGGAGCTCCTGCTCATCGCCGTCGTGTACGCCGCCTACTCCGGCGGCCGGCTGCTCGCCCGCGGTGACGTGTCCACCGCTGTCGATCACGGCCTGGCGATCCTCGATCTGGAAAAGCTGCTGTTCCTCAACGCGGAGCACCCGCTGAACCGGCTCTTCACCGAGGAACCCTGGATCGGCATACCCGCCGACTTCGCGTACGCCTCCCTGCACTACCTGGTCACCCCGGCCGTGCTGGTCTGGCTCTACCTGCGCCGCCCGGCCGCCTACCTGGGGGCCCGCACCTGGCTGATGCTCTCCACCCTGCTGGGCCTGGTCGGCTTCACCCTGATGCCCACCTGCCCGCCCCGACTCCTCGACCCGGTGCACGGCTTCACCGACACCATGGCCCAGTACAGCTCCTACGGCTGGTGGGGCGGCGAGGCCAGCGCCCCGCGCGGCCTGGGCGGCCTGACGAACCAGTACGCGGCCATGCCCAGCCTGCACGTGGGCTGGGCCCTGTGGTGCGGGGTGCTGCTCTGGCGGCACGGCCGCCACCCGCTGCTGCGGGCCGCGGGCATCGTCTACCCGGTGCTGACCGTCCTCGTGGTCCTCGGCACCGCCAACCACTACCTGCTCGACGCCGTCGCCGGAGCCGCCGTCATGGGCATCGGCTACCTCGCCGCCCCGCGCGCCGTCCGCCTCGCCGGCGCCCTCGCCGCCCGGATCGGCGGCCGCCCCACCGCTCCCACCGCTCCCGCCGCCGCGTCCGGCACCGGTCCCGCACCCACGACCGGCGCCGCCGCCGCTCCCGCCGCACCGGCCTCCCCGCACGCGGCCGCGACGGCGCGCGAGGGCGGACGGGCCCCGGCTGTCAGTGGCGGATGGGAGACTTCCGCGCGTGAGCGCCTACCCGCCCAGCGGACCACCGCAGACGACGACACTCCGGCAGCGGCTCGCTGAGCTGCGCGGTCCCGCCGTACCACCGCGCCCCCTGGACGCCCGGGCCCTCGCGGCCCTCGCCGCGAACCCGGGCTGTCGCAGACGGGCCCTGCTGGACGGCGCCGGCGTGGACAAGACCGCCCTCGCCGCGGCCCTCGGCTCGCCCTCCTCGTACGGCCAGTCCCAGTTCGCCCTGGTCCGCGGCAACTCCTTCGAGGCACGGGTCAAGGCCGAGGGCGGGGCCGAGCTGCTGCGCCTGGTCCGCGAACACCTGGGCGCCGACGCCGGCCCCGCCCCCGCCGCCCGGGTCCCCGACCTCACCGCGGCCGGCCCCGAGGGACGCTTCGCCCGCACCCAGATCGCCCTCCGGGAGGCCACCGCGGCGGCCAGGGAGGGCTCCTGGACCCTGCTCGACCACCCGATGCTCGTCCTCGACGTGGCGGGCACCCCCGCCTACCTGGAGCCCGACGCCGTCGTGGTCCGGCCCGGCGGCCACTGGACCGTCGTCGAGATCAAGTCCTTCCCGATGATCGACGGCGCCGCCGACCCCGCCAAGGTCGGTGCCGCCGCCCGCCAGGCCGCCGTCTACACCCTCGCCCTGGAGCGGGTCGCGGGCCTCACCGAGGGCGCCGCCGTGGACCACGGGATCCTGCTGGTCTGCCCCAAGGACTTCTCCAACCTCCCCACCGCCGCCGGCGTCGACATCCGCAAGCAGGCCGCCGTCACCCGCCGCCAGCTGGCCCGCCTGGTCCGCGTCGAGGAACTGGCCGAAGCCCTCCCCGCGGGCACCGTCTTCGACCCGGCCCTGCCCCGCCCCGAGCTGACCCGGGCCGTCTCCGCCGTCACCGCCTCCTACGCCCCGGACTGCCTCGCCGCCTGCGAGCTGGCCTTCCACTGCCGCGACCGGGCCCGCGAGGCCGGGGACGTCACGGCCCTCGGCCGCGGCCTCCGCGCCGAGCTCGGCACCCTCACCACCGTCGAGGCCGCCCTCACCGCCGCGCACTCCTGCCCGTCGCGGCGCACGACCCCCGGCACCGAGCGGCCCGCGGACACCGATCCCGCGGACGCCGACCCGGCCGAGGAGGACCCCACCGCGCGGGCCCTGCGCCGCGCCGCCCGGCTCCGCGCCGAAGCCCTCGCCGAAGCCGCCGCCCGGCCGCCCCGCCCCCGCACGGAGACCGCCCCATGTCCCTCCTGACCACCCTGGCCCGGCTGGAAGCGGCCCGTGAAGGCCGCGCCGTCCCCCTGGCCACCGTCCGCCACCGGCACCTCGGCGAGCGCCCCCTGGTCCTCGTACCGCTCACCACCGCCGGCGAGGCCGGCGCCCCCCTCGGCGCGCTCGTCGGCACCGACCGCGACGCCCCCCGGCTCCTGACCGTGCCCCAGCCCCGCGACCGCGACCTGCGCTGGGCCTTCCTCGCCGACCTCGCCGAGGAGGTCCTGCCGCACCTGGACTCCTACGCCGACGCCGTCGAGCCCGTCGAGCGGAACGAGACCGACCCCGCCACCGGCACCCGCACCCGCGTCACCGCCGAGCTGTGCCTGGACGCCCCCCAGCTCGTCGTCCCCAGCGCCGCCGGCATCGAGTACGTACGCCTCCTCGGCCGCTCCATGCGGTTCCGCCGCACCGCGGAACAGGACCCCGACACGCCCTACCCGGCCCCCGCCCGGGTCCCGCTGCTCGGCCGTTGGTTCACCCACTACGCCGAGCGCTCCCGCACCCCCGGGTCCAGCCTCCTGCTCTCCGCCACCGGCCTGCTCTCCCGGCACTGGGCCACCGGCCAGAGCGGCCTGGAGGACCAGCACCTGGCCGCCCTGCTCGCTTGGACCGACCCCCGCCCCGACGCCGGCACCGGAGCCGAACAGGCCCTCCGCGCCGAACTCGACCGCGACGACCGCGGCCTGCTGCGCGTCCCGCCCGCCGGGCCGGCCACCGACCCCGCCTTCGACAACAAGCTGCTCGCCCCCGCCATGGCCCGCTACGACGCCGCCCGCGTCCCCGGCGACCGCGACCCCGACCCGGCCGCCGTCGCCGCGGCCGCCGCCGAGGTCCACGCACTCGTCGGCACCCAGCTCCGCCCCACCTGGGACGCCGTCTGGCAGGCCCTCGACCTGGTCCGCGCCCTGCCCCCGGGCGCCCGCACCGAACGCCGCTGGACCGGCGACCGCTGGTCCTACACCGGCCACCGCGACCGGGTCCGCGCCGGCGAACCGCCCCAACCCCGCCGCGACGACGCCGTCTCCGCCGCCCGCAAGCTCGGCTCCCGCGAGACCGACCAGGCCCGCCTCGACGCGCAGGAGGCCCTCGACGACCCGCTGGTCATGGCCGGCCGCCGGCTCGCGGGCGAGGCCTTCGTCGGCGAGGTCACCGAAGTCCTCCCGGAATGGACCGACGCCCCCCGTCCCCGGCCCCGCCCCCTGATCACCCTCGTCACCGAGGACCTGCCCCGGTTCGACGGGCCGGCCAAGGCGTACCGCGGCCTGGACGGCTCGGCCCAGACCGCCGAGCTCGTCTCCTACGAGCACACCGGCCCCGGCGACCTCGGCGAGGTCGTGCTCCGCCTCATCGACCGGATGGGCCGCGGCCGCGAACCCGAGCCCGGCTCCGTCCCCGAGAAGGGCGACCGGGTCTGCTGGACCCTCTTCGAACACGAACCGCGCACCGGTCCGCGACTGCCCGAACCGGACGCCACCCCATGGACCCACGGCGGCCCGCCCGGGGAGACCGCCGGCGAACCCACCGACCCCGTGACCGACGAGGACCTCCTGTGACCCCGCCCCCGACCGCCCCCGCCGGGGCCGGGCGCACCGAGGCCGGGACGGCCGGCCCCGGGTTCCCCGCCGACCCCGGCGCGGCCGCCGCCCTCGCCACCGACCGGATCCTCCGCGACACCCTGCACGGCCCCGGCCGCGGCGTGGTCGTGGACTCCCCGCCCGGAGCCGGCAAGTCCACCCTCGTGGTCCGCGCCGCCCGGGAACTGGCCGCGGCGGGCCGCCGCCTGATGATCGTGGCGCAGACCAACGCCCAGGTGGACGACCTGGTCCTCCGCCTCGCCGAGAAGGACCCGGAGTTGCCCGTCGGTCGGCTGCACAGCAGCGACACCGACTCCTACGACAAGGCCCTTCTCGGCCTGCGGTCCGTCACCCTCTCGGCGAAGCCCGGGGACCTGACCGGACTGCCCGTGGTGGTCTCCACCGCCGCCAAGTGGGCCCACGTCCAGGGGGTGGAGCCCTGGGAGCACGCCATCGTGGACGAGGCGTACCAGATGCGCTCGGACTCCCTGCTGGCCGTCGCGGGGCTCTTCGAACGGGCCCTGTTCGTGGGCGACCCCGGACAGCTCGACCCCTTCAGCGCCGTCGACGCCGACCAGTGGGCCGGACTCTCCCACGACCCGGCCGCCTCGGCCGTCGCCACCCTGCTCGCCCACAACCCGGACCTGCCCACGCACCGGCTGCCGGTCTCCTGGCGGCTGCCGGCCTCGGCCGCGCCGCTGGTCTCCGGCGCCTTCTACCCCCACACGCCGTTCCGCAGCGGCACCTCGGAGGGGGACCGGCGGCTCTCCTTCACCGCCGCCGGGGACGGCACCGGCCCGGACCGGGTCCTCGACGAGGCCGCCGCGTCCGGCTGGGGCCTGCTCGAACTGCCCGCCGGGCACGCCCCGCGCACCGACCCCGAGGCGGTGCGGGCGGTGGCCCTGGTGGTGGCCCGCGCCCTCGGCCGGGGCGCCGTCTCCGTCTCCGAGCAGTCCCCGGAGCCGGCGCCGGTGACCGCCGGCCGGATCGCGGTCGGCACCGCCCACCGGGACCAGGCCGCCGCGGTGCGCGCCGCCCTCGCCGAACTGGGCGTGCGGGGGGTCACCGTGGACACCGCCAACCGGCTCCAGGGCCGTGAGTACGAGCTGACCGTCGTGCTGCACCCGCTGTCCGGGCGCCCCGACGCGACCGCCTTCCACCTGGAGACCGGTCGGTTGTGCGTGCTCGCCTCGCGGCACCGGCAGGCGTGCGTGGTCGTCGCCCGGGCGGGCATCGCCGAGCTCCTGGACGAGCACCCCTCGGCGGAGCCGGTGCGGTTGGGGGCGGCGGTGCGCTTCCCGGACGGCTGGGAGGCCAACCACGCCGTGCTGGCGCACCTGTCGGCCCACCGCGTCCCCTGGCACGCCCGACCTCGTGAGCGGGGCTGATCCCGGCCCCGCTCCTCGCGGTCAGACGCGGCGGGTCAGGAAGTCCGCCACCGCCGTCGAGCCCCGGTGCGGAGCCAGGTGGTGGGTGGTCGTGTCGAGCATGGCCCCGACCCGGGCGGACTGCACCTGGGGGAGGAGGTCCAGGACCCGCCCGGCGGCGGCCGCGGCCTCGTCGGGGGCCCCGGCCCGGGCCAGCGCGTCGGCCTGTTGGGCGGTGTAGAGGGCGACGTTCCGCGCGAAGTGCGGGTCCTGGAGGGTGGCGGCCCGCCCCGCGTGGCGGGCGGCGCGGTGGTACTCGCCGAGGGCGGACCAGCAGCGGGCCTCCTGGGCCTCCAGCTCGGCCTCGCCGAAGAAGCTCATCCACTCGGGGTCGGCCGGCCCTGGCCCCCGCCCGAACAGGTGGTGGGCCCGGCCGAGCGCGTCCTGGCAGGCGGTGCGGTCGCCCAGCGAGGCCCAGCCCCCGGCCTCCCGGAGGGTCAGCAGGCAGGTCAGCCGGTCGGAGCCGACCGGCCGGGCCGCCCGCAGCCCCGCCTGGGCGGCGCGGACGGCCTCGCGGGGACGGCCGCAGTCCCGGGCCAGGAAGGAGGTGTTGCAGAAGGCGTGGGCCTCCAGGGCCGGGTCCCCGGAGAGCCGGGCCGTGGCCAGGGCCTCCGCGTAGTGGGAGCGGGCCTCCGGGTAGCGGCCGGAGTCGTGGGCGAGCCAGCCCACGGAGATGGCGAGCTCCCCGGCGCCCGCGTGCAGCCGGTCCGCGGTGGACTGCCGGCCGGTGCCCGCGTCGAGCAGGGCGTAGGCGGTGCGCAGGGGTTCTGCGGCGCGGCGGTAGAGGCCGTCCGCCCCGTGCCGGTCGTCGAGCAGCCGGATCTGCCGTACGGCGTTCTCCACGGCCTCGACCTCGGCTTCGCCGGCGCGGCGGGGGAGGGCGGAGCGGTACGGCAGGGTGAAGCCCAGGGACCCCAGGGAGCCCAGGGAGGCGGCCGCCACGGTGGCGGTGCCGCCGGAAATGAACGCGCGACGCAGCACGTCGCTCTCCTCGGTGGAAGCAAGGGGCACGGGAAGTGACCCGGACAGGGGCACGGACAGGGGCGGGTACGCCTCCCCGGAGGTCCGCGCCGGGGACGGAGCGGTGGTTCCGGGGGCCGGGGGGAAACGGTTCGGTCCGCGGCCGCGCACCGATTCTCGGGGGGCGAAGCCCAGGTCGGCGAGGGTGCGCCCGGGAAACATGTGCAGGAGCACCCGTTCGTACGCGTAGTTCGGGCAGCGGATCTCTCCGGCCTCGACCCGACCGATGTACCGGGCGTCGCAGGACACCGTTTCCCCGATGTCCCGGGCGGCCCGCCGTACCAGTGCGGCGAACTCGGCGGGGGAACGGCTCCCGCGCAGCCTCCGGAAGGTGTCGTTGGGTGACGCCGTCATCGGACCAGCCTCTCTGGCCAAGTGCCGCCGGTGCCATGGGAGACCGGCGCGCTGAACGTACCGCCAGTGAAGACCCGTAAGGCCGTGGTTTGGCTACAAAACGGATATCTCACCCGCGATCCGCCATGAACTGCCATCCTTTGCGGCTGAGTTGTGCCGCACCCGTTGACAGTTCCGCGCGTTGTACCCGTACGGAGCGGCGGCCGGACCCCGCTCGCCGAGGGAGGCCGGTATGGACATGAGCACGCAGTACGGCGGGACGGGCGCGGCTTCCGGTGCCCCGGAGGCCCCCGACCTGGTGACCGTGTCCGTCCGGCAGGGCCTGGAGGCCGTGGACATCATCCGCCGGACGGCGGAGGCCGCGGAGGGCGTGGGTCCGGTGCTGCACGACTGTTCGGGGGACACCCTCGGCTTCCTGGTGCCGCCGGGCACCGCGGACGGCTGGGACCTGCCGGGCAGCGCCTGTACCCATACCTCCGGGCGGGGGATGCGCTTCGACCTGCCGCCGGCGGAGGAGGGTTCGGACTGGTTGTTGCCGCCGGAGGCCGCCAGCCCGGTGACCGACCCGGAGGTCCTGCGCGCCGCCCTCGGTGAGGCGGCCCGCCTGATCGAGGCCGCCGACAACTGCGCCTGAGCCGCCGGGGCCGTACCCGGTGCCGGGTTCGGCCCCCGCCCCCCTCCGCGGGCGCCGCCGGGGTGAGCTGGGATAATGGCCGGGTGGCGAAGGGCAAGCGGCGCGGACGTGGTACCCCGGAGGCCGTCGTCGCGGAGGTGGACGGCGGTCCCGCCGAGCTGCTCCCGGACCGGGAACGCGCGAACGCCTTCACCCTGCTGATCGGTGGGGCCCCGCAGTCGCACGTGGACCTGGACGACCCGACGTACCTGGACTTCTCCTACCAGCGGCGGATCGGCCACGCCATCGACCTGTGCGCGCCCGCGCGGCAGCCCCTGAACGTGCTGCACCTCGGTGGTGGCGCCTTCACCCTGGCCCGGTACGCCGCGGCCACCCGGCCGCGCTCGACGCAGCAGGTGGTGGAGGTCGACGCCCCGCTGGTGGCCTTCGTCCGCGAGTCCCTGCCGCTGGACCCGACGGCCCGCGTCCGGGTCCGTACCGGTGACGCGCGGGCCGGGCTGGCCAAGGTCCCCGAGGGCTGGGCGGACCTGGTGATCGCGGACGTGTTCTCCGGTGCCCGCACCCCGGCCCACCTGACCAGCGTGGAGTTCCTGGACGAGGTGCGGCGGGCGCTGTCCCCGACGGGCTGGTACGTGGCGAACCTGGCGGACGGGCCCCCGCTGGCCCATCTGCGCGGACAGGTGGCCACGGCGGCCGCCCGGTTCGGTGAACTGGCCCTCGCCGCCGACCCGGTGGTCTTCCGCGGCAAGCGGTTCGGCAACGCCGTGCTGGTGGCCGCGGACCGGGAGCTGCCGGTGGCCGAGCTGACCCGCCGGGTGGCCTCCGATCCGCATCCGGGCCGGGTGGAGCACGGTCGGGCCCTCGCCGACTTCACGGGCGGGGCGGCCCCCGTCACCGACGCCTCGGCCACGGCCTCCCCGGTCCCGCCGCCCTCCGTCTTCCGCTGAGGGCGCCTTCCGCCCGGCGGTCCGCCGCCGGGCGGGGCCGACCGTCCCGCCGGTGCCGCCGCGCGCTCCCGCTCAGTCCTCGGGCGCTTCGTCCCGGACCTGCACCAGCGGGGCGTGGTCGTGCCAGCTGCAGATGGCGTCCACCTCGCGGCCGCCGCGGCTGAAGGTGACCCGGATCCAGGTCGGCTGCTTCCAGACCTGCATCCGCCAGCCGGCGGCCGGGGTCGCGGAGACCAGTTCGGCGGAGCGGTCCCCGAGGTCGAAGGCCACCCGGCCCCCGGAGAGGGCGTAGCTGCGCACCCCGGAGCCGTCGGAGCCGTCCGGGCCGCCCGCGTCGCCGGAGCCCTCGCCGTCGTCGCCGTCGCGGTCCTTCAGGGCGGACCGGCCGCGGTCCGGCCGGTTGGAGCGGTCCGGGGCGGACGGGGCGGCGGACGGCTCGTCCCGGCCCGTGGCGGTGGGGCCGTCCTTCGGGGTGCCGGAGGCATGGGGCGGGGTCGAGGGGGTGCCCGTACCCGCCCCGGTCGAGGGCCCGGTGACGGGGCGGAAGGTGGAGGAGGCGAGCGGACGCTCCGACAGGGGCACGGCCAGCGGCGGGTCGTAGGCCGTGCCGGACATCACGGTGCGCACCCCCCACCAGGACAGGGTGACGGCCGCGGCCGTGGCCAGGGTCCACGCCAGCGCGTGAACGAGTGCTCTACTGCCCGGGGTTCTCATCGGTGGACATCCTGCACCACTCGGACGGGGACCGGAGCGGGAGCCTCCAATCACCCGTTCGGATGCTCCGGGATCGGCCGGATGGCGTACGGTGCGGCCCATGGCAAGTGTGCTCGTGGTCGAGGACGACCAGTTCGTGCGTTCCGCCCTCATCCGGCACCTGACCGAGGCCGCGCACACCGTGCGCAGCGTGGGCACGGCCCTGGAGGCGCTCCGCGAGGTCGCCCACCACCGTTTCGACCTGGTCATCCTCGATCTCGGACTGCCGGACCTGGACGGGGCGGAGGCCCTGAAGATGCTGCGGGGGATCACGGACGTCCCCGTGATCGTGGCCACCGCCCGGGACGACGAGACCGAGATCGTCCGGCTCCTCAACGACGGTGCCGACGACTACCTCACCAAGCCCTTCTCCGTGGAGCACCTGTCGGCGCGGATGGCCGCCGTGCTGCGCCGCAGCCGGGCCGCTGCGGGCGGGGTGCCGCCCTCGCGGGTGCTGCGGGTCGGCGGGCTCGCGATCGATCCGCTGCGCCGGACCGCCGAACTGGACGGTGCCGTACTGGACCTGACCCGGCGGGAGTTCGACCTGCTGGCCTTCCTCGCGGGCCGCCCGGGGGTGGTGGTGCCGCGCCGGGAGCTGCTGGCGGAGGTGTGGCGGCAGTCCTACGGGGACGACCAGACCATCGACGTGCACCTGTCCTGGCTGCGTCGCAAGCTCGGCGAGACCGCCGCGAACCCCCGCTACCTGCACACCCTGCGCGGGGTCGGGGTGAAGCTGGAGCCGCCGAGATGAGCCGCCCGTGAGATGGGCGCTGGTACGGGTCTGCCTGGCGGTCACCGTGATGGTGGTCGTGGCCTTCGCGGTACCGCTGGGGCTGGTGGTGCGGGAGATGGCCCGGGACCGGGCCCTGTCCAACGCCGAACGGCAGGCCGCCGCGATCGGCCCCACCCTCACCATCACCACCGACCGGCAGCAGTTGGCCCGCGCGGTGGCGGCCACGTCCATGGGCGCGGCCGGGCGGATGGCCGTCCACGTGCCCGCCGTCCCCGCCGACCCGGCGGCCGGGGTGCCCGGCAGCGGGCCGGTGGACATCGGCACCGGTTGGGCGGGGACGGCGGCCGTCGCGGACACCCGGCGGATGGGTCGGGCCACCACCCTGGGCACCGCGGGCGGGGACTCGGTGCTGCTCCAGCCCACGGCGATCGGCTCCGGCGGGATCGCGGTGGTCGAGGTGTACGTGCCCGAGGCCGAGCTGGGCAACGGCGTCACCACCGCCTGGGCGGTCCTGGCCGGGGTGGGCCTGGCCCTGGTGGTGGGCTCCGTGGCGGTGGCGGACCGGCTCGGGGTCCGGCTGACCCGGCCCGCCGAGCGGTTGGCCCGGGCGGCGCAGCAGTTCGGGGAGGGCCGGCTGGGGGAGCGGGTGCCCGAGGAGGGGCCGCGGGAGCTGCGGTCGGCCGCGGCGGCCTTCAACTCGATGGCCGACCAGGTCCTGGAGCTCCTGGCCAACGAGCGGGAGCTCGCCGCGGACCTCTCGCACCGGTTGCGCACCCCGCTCACCGTGCTCCGGTTGAACGCCGCCTCCCTCGGGGAGGGGCCCGCGGTCGAGCAGACCCGGGCGGCCGTGGAGCAGTTGGAGCGGGAGGTGGACGCGGTCATCCGGACCGCCCGGGAGCAGCGCGGGCAGCCGGGACGGCCCGTCCCGTCCGGGGGCTGCGACGCCTCCGAGGTGATTCGGGAGCGGATGGGCTTCTGGTCGGCGCTGGCGGAGGACGAGGGGCGGGAGGTGCGCACCGCCGGGGTGGACCGGGTGGTGCGGATCCCGGTGGCCCGTGCCGAGCTGGCGGCGGCCCTGGACGCCCTGCTGGGCAACGTCTTCCGGCACACCCCGGAGGGCACCGCCTTCGCGGTGGACGTGCACGACGCGGGGGACGCGGTGATCGTGCTGGTCTCCGACGCGGGCGCCGGGATCGCCGACCCGGACGCGGCCCTGCGGCGCGGCAACGACGGGGGCCGGGACGGGTCCACGGGGCTGGGTCTGGACATCGTGCGGCGGGTGGCGGAGTCCACCGGCGGGGACGTGCGGATCGGCCGGTCGGTGCTGGGCGGCACCGAGGTCCGGCTGTGGATCGGGACGGCCGGCCGGGAGGGCTCTCCCGCCGCGGGCCGCCGGGGCCGCGGGCGGCGCGGGACGGACCGGCGGCGCAGGAGGTCCGGGGTGTGAGGGGGCCGCCGGGCTGGGCGCGCCTCGTGTCCGTCATGTCCGGATATCGGTACCGTCCGGGCCCATGGACACCCTTATCTTCGGCGGCATCCTCGCCACCCTGCTGGCCACGTACCGGCAGTCGTCCAGGATGATCGTGCTGGGCGCCTGGTTCGTCATGCTCGTCGCGGTCCTGCTGCTGATGGCCCACCACATCACCAGCGGGCTCGCCCTGGACCTGAGCTACTGACCATGGCCGCGATGAACAGCATCCTCCCCGACGCGGCCCCCATCGAGGGCGGCCTGCTGGGCCGGGTCCAGTACTGGTTCGCGTGCTTCTTCGCCGTCGGCTGGACGGGGGTGGTCTGCGGCGGGCTCTACTATCAGTTCGTGAAGTGGGAGTACCCCTGCCCGCTGTGCATCGTCCAGCGCATGTTCATGCTGCTCGCCGCGATCGGAGCGGTCGTCATCATCCGCAAGGGCATGACGGGCGCGGTGTCCGGCCGCGACTACATGATGGGCTGGGGCATGGCCCTGGTGGCCGTGCTCTGCGGGGGCTTCGCCTCCTGGCGGCAGACCATGCTGCACATCCTGCCCGGGGACAAGGGGTACGGCAGCACCGCCTTCGGCCTGCACCTGTACGTGTGGGCGTGGATCCTCTTCATGGCCTCCGTGCTCGCCGTCGGCCTCGTCCTTGCCTTCGCGCACTCCACCGCCGACCGCACCCTGCCCACCGGCGGCGCCTACCGCGCCGTGGGACTCTTCGCGATCGGGTTCCTCGCCCTGGTCCTCGCGGTGAACACCGTCGCCGTCTTCTTCGAGGAGGGCTTCCACTGGTTCCTCCCGGACGACCCGGTCCGCTACCAGCTCCCCCACGACCTGGGCATCCTCGACTGACCCCGGCCCGCCCCCGGCCCGCGCCGGAGGCGGGCCGGACGCGGGCCGGACGCACGGCGGATCAGACCGGCGGCAGCACGCCGCCCCGGGCCACCCGCGCGTACCAGTGGGCACTGGCCCGAGGGGTCCGCACCTGCGTCCCGTAGTCCACGTGCACGATCCCGAACCGCTTGCTGTACCCGTAGGACCACTCGTAGTTGTCCATCAGGGACCACAGGTAGTACCCCTCCACGGGGACCCCCGCCGCGATCGCCCGGTGCACCGCCGCCAGGTGGGACCGCAGGTAGGCGATCCGCTCCGGATCCTCCAGCTCCGGCCCGAAGGCCGCGCCGTTCTCCGTCACCATCAGCGGCAGCCCCGGCGCTTCCGCCGCGAACCGCTCCAAGAGGTCGTACAGGCCCGTCGGGTCGATGGACCAGCCCATTGCGGTGCGCTCCCCGGGCGGCTGGTGGAAGGCCACCCCGTCCGCCGCCGGCCACGGCGAGTGCGCCGAGGCCCCGTGCCCGTCCGCCCGCGGCCCCTCCGCCCCCTCCGGGAGCGCCGACACCACCGCCGGGGTGTAGTAGTTCACCCCCAGGAAGTCCAGCGGCCGGCCCGCGATCAGCCCCTCGTCCCCGGGCCGTACGAAGGACCAGTCGGTCAGCGCCGCGGTGTCCGCCAGGAGGTCCGCCGGATAGCCCCCGTGCAGCAGCGGGCCGGTGAACACCCGGTTGGCGAGGGCGTCGATCCGCCGCGCCGCGTCCAGGTCCGCCGCCGACTCCGTCAGCGGCCTGACCGCGCTCGGGTTCAGGGCGATGCCCACCCGCGCCCCCGCCGGCAGCTCCGCCGCCGCCAGACCGTGCGCCAGGTTCAGGTGGTGCGCGGCCCGCAGCGAGTCCGCGGGCGAGGTCCGGCCCGGGGCGTGCACCCCCGAGGCGTAGCCCAGGAAGGCGCTGCACCAGGGCTCGTTCAGGGTGGTCCACAGCCGCACCCGGTCGCCCAGCGCCCCCGCCACCGTCGCCGCGTACTCCGCGAAGGCGTAGGCCGTCTCCCGCTCCGGCCAGCCGCCCCGGTCCTCCAGGTGCTGCGGCAGATCCCAGTGGTACAGCGTCAGGCAGGGCACGATCCCCGCCTCCAGCAGGGCGTCCACCAGCCGCTCGTAGAAGCCCGTGCCGACGGCCAGCACCCGCGGCCACGACACCGAGAAGCGGTACGAGCCCAGGCCCAGCTCCGCCATCAGCCGGACGTCCTCCCGCCAACGGTGGAAGTGGTCGGCCGCGACCTCACCGGTGTCCCCGCCCAGCACCTTGCCCGGCACCGCCGCGAAGGTGTCCCACACCGAGGGCAACCGCTCCGCGGCCGCCCCCTCGATCTGGTGCGCGGCCGTCGCCGCGCCCCACAGGAACCCCGGCGGGAACACCACCGGCTCCCCGGCGGACACCGCCGCCGGCGCGACCGGGGCCTCAGGAGAATGCGTCACTCTGGTCAACCCTTCACCGCGCCCTGCATGATGCCGCCCACGATCTGGCGGCCGAACAGGACGAACACCAACAGGAGGGGGAGCGTGCCCAGGAGGGCGCCCGCCATGATCACCGACTGGTCGGGGATGTAGCCCCGGCCCAGCCCGGTCAGGGCCACCTGGACGGTCGGACTGCCGTTCTGGGTCAACGCGATGACCGGCCAGAAGAAGTCGTTCCAGGCCATCACGAAGGTCAGCATCCCCAGCACCGCCATCGCGGGCCGGGCCGCCGGGAACACCACGTGCCACACCACGCGCAGGGTGTTCGCCCCGTCCACCCGCGCCGCCTCCACCAGCTCCGGGGGCAGCGCCTGCGACAGGAACTGGCGCATGAAGAACACGCCGAACGCCGAGACCAGCGCGGGCAGCACCACCGCCTGCAGGTGGTCCGTCCACGACAGCTTCGCGATCATCATGTACAGCGGGACCACGCTCAGCTGCGGCGGGATCATCATGGTCGCCACCACCACGAGCAGCAGCCGGTTGCGGCCCCGGAACCGCAGCCGGGCGAAGGCGAACCCGGCCAGCGTCGAGAAGAGCACCGTGCCGGCCGCGACCGTGCCCGCCACCAGCGTCGTGTTCAGCAGGGCGGTGCCCATGTTCGCGTCGGTCCAGGCCACCGACAGGTTCTTCCAGAGGTTCCCGCCGAACCAGAACGGCGGCGGGGACTGCGCCAGCCGCGTATTGCTCCGGGAGGCCGCCACCGCCGTCCACAGCAGCGGGAACAGCGACCCCGCCGTGAACAGCGCCAGCACCACGTACGTGCCCCGGCCCGCCTTGCGCCCGCTCACCGGACCTCACCTCCCCGGCGCAGCAGCCGGGCCAGCAGCCCCACCACCAACAGGATCAGGAACATCGCCCAGGCGATCGCCGAGGCCCGCCCCAGGTGCAGGTTCACCCACCCCTGCTCGTACAGGTACAGCCCCAGCGTCTGGAACTGGTGGTCCGCCCCGCCCGTGGCCCCGGCCCCGCCGTTGAACAGCAGCGGCTCACCGAAGAGCTGCGTGGCCCCGATCGTCGACACCACGATCGTGAACAGGATCGTCGGCCGCAGCGAGGGCACCGTCACGTGCACGAACTGCTGCCACCGCGAGGCCCCGTCCAGCTCCGCCGACTCGTACAGCTCCTTCGGCACCGTCTGCATCGCCGCCAGGTAGATCAGCGCGTTGTAGCCCGTCCACCGCCAGATCACGATGGTCGACACCGCCGCCTGACTGGCCAACGTGCCGTTCTGCCAGTCCACCGCGTCCAACCCCACCAGGCCCAGTGCCCAGTTGACCATCCCGTGGTCCCGGCCGAAGAGCAGCACGAACACCAGCGTGGCCGCCGCCACCGAGGTGGCGTACGGGGTCAGCACCGCCACCCGGAAGAAGGTGGCCCCGCGCAGCCGGTGGTTCAGCAACTGCGCCAGCCACAGCGCCACCGCCAGCTGCGGCACCGTGGACAGCAGCCCGATGGTCACCGTGTTGCGCAGCGCGTTCCAGAAGAACTCGTCGCTCAACAGCCGGGTGAAGTTCCGCGCCCCCACCCAGGTCATCGCGTTCGGATCGGTCAGCTCCACCTGGTGCAGCGCCGCCCAGCCCGTGTACAGCAGCGGGAACAGCCCGAAGGCGGCGAAGAACAGGAAGAAGGGAGCCACCAGCGCGTACGGGCTCCAGCGCAGGTCCCACCGGTAGCGGCGGGACGCCCACGCGCCCGCCTTCCCGGAGCCCCGGGCCCCGGCGGGGGAGTCCGGCGCCCGGACCCCCTCCGCCCCGCCCGGCGGCACCGCCCCGGCACCCGCGGGCGCCGCCTCGGTCATCGGTACGTCCGTCACGACCGGCTCACTGGTCCAGGGCGTTGTCGATCGCCTTCATGGCCGCCTCCCAGCCCTGGGCCGCCGAACGCCCCTTCTGGTCCACCTGGAGCATCCCGACGTCGGCCAGGTTCTGCGAGATCAGCAGGTCCTTCGGCCCCACCGGCTGCACCGGGATCCCCTCGGCCGCCTTCGCGAAGATGGACCCGATCGGCGCCCCGCCGAAGTACGCGTGCGTGGCCCCCGACACCGCGGGCAGCGCGTACGCCGCCTTCGCGCTGGGGAAGCTGCCCCGCTTCTCGAACAGCCGGGCCTGCTGCGCCGGAGCGGTCAGCCAGGCCGCCAGCTTCGCCGCCTCCTCGGTCTTCTTGCCCGCCTTGGGCACCACCAGGAAGGAGCCGCCCCAGTTACCCGGCCGCGGCGCCTGCGCCACGTCCCACTTGCCCTGACCCGCCGGACCGGCCTTGTCCTGGATGTAACCGAGCATCCACGCCGGGCAGGACACCGTGGCGAAGGTGCCGCGGGAGAAGCCCTGGTCCCAGGACGGGGTGAACTGCTGGAGCCGCGCGCTCAGCCCCTCCGAGGCGAAGGAGGCCGCCAGGTCGAAGGCGCCCTTCACGGCCGGGTTGGTCTTGTAGACCACCTTCCCGTCCGCGTCGTAGAAGCGCAGCGGGGCACTGCCCGTCACGGCCGCGAGCACCCCGGAGGCCGAGTCCACGAACGCCTTCCCCTTGCCGGCCTCGGCCTGGTACCGCTTCCCGACCTCCAGGTACTTCGCCCAGTCCCCGGCCCACAGCGCCCCGACCGCCTCCCGGTCCGAGGGCAGGCCCGCCGCCGCGAACAGGTCCTTGCGGTAGCAGATGCCCTGCGGCCCGATGTCGGTCCCCAGCCCGACCACCCGGCCGTCCCGGTTCTGCGCCTGCGCCCACTTCCAGGGCAGGTAGGCCGACTTGTCCACGCCGGGGGCCTTGCTCAGGTCCACCAGCCGGTCCGCCTGCGTGGAGGTCACCTCGGCGATGTTGCCGAGCTCGACGGCCTGGATGTCGGCGAG
The DNA here is from genome assembly GCF_040302735.1 of Streptomyces sp. NPDC097619. Classification (NCBI taxonomy): domain Bacteria; kingdom Bacillati; phylum Actinomycetota; class Actinomycetes; order Kitasatosporales; family Streptomycetaceae; genus Streptomyces; species Streptomyces sp. NPDC097619. The sequence goes on from NZ_JBEOSD010000017.1 coordinate 75,327, forward strand.
CCCGCTGCCCGTGCCCAGGTGCGTGAGGAGCTGCGGGTAGTAGTTCTCGTTCCGCTCGATCGAGGTCTGCTTGATCACCACGTCCGGGTTGAGCCGGCTGTACTCCTCGTACAGGCCCGCCTCCTTGAGCCCGAAGGCGCCGAAGACGCCGATGGTGAGCACCGTCTTGCCCTTCCCGGCCTCGGGGCCCTGCTCTCCGGTGCCCTCGGGGTCGGAGGCGCACCCGGTGAGGAGGAGGGCGGCGCCCACGGCGGCCGCGAGCAGCGGGCGGAAACCGGCGGGACCTGATCTGACGCGCATGGACATCTCCCTGGGGGACTGACGTGCCGGGTGTCGTGTGACACAGTGTGGGAGCGCTCCCACAGCCGTCAAGAGGTATGTTCCCGGAAGGGAGGAAGCCATGAATGGTCGTGAGCGCGGGGGGGCCCGGACCAGGTCCGGGGCCGGGGGACGGCCGACCCTCGAAGAGGTGGCCGCGCGGGCCGGGGTCGGCCGCGGCACCGTGTCCCGGGTCGTCAACGGATCGTCCAAGGTCAGCGACCGGACCAGGGCGGCCGTGGAGGCCGCCGTGGCCGAGCTGGGGTACGTGCCCAACCGCGCGGCCCGGGCGCTGGCGGCCCACCGCACCGACGCCATCGCCCTCGTCGTCCCCGAGCCCGAGTCCCGCTTCTTCGCCGAGCCCTACTTCTCCGACGTGCTGCGCGGGGTCGGCGCCGAGCTGGCCGACACCGACATGCAGCTGCTGCTCACCCTCGCGGGCGGGGACCGGGAGCGCCGCCGACTGGCCCAGTACCTGGCCGCCGACCGGGTGGACGGGGTGCTGCTGGTCTCCGTGCACGCCGGGGACCCGCTGCCGGAGCTGCTGGAGGAGCTGGGCATCCCCTCCGTGATCAGCGGGCGCCGGTCCGCCGACGAGGCCCTCGCCTGCGTGGACTCCGACAACCTGGCGGGCGCCCGGGAGGCGGTCCGGCACCTGCTCGACCGGGGACGGCGGGCCATAGCCACCATCACCGGCCCCCTGGACGTGTACGGGGCCCAGTGCCGGCTGGACGGCTACCGGCAGGCCCTCGCGGCGGCGGGGGCCGCGCCCGACGAGGCGCTGATGTCGGTGGGCGACTTCACGGAGGAGGGGGGCCGCCGGGCCATGACCGAACTGCTGGCCCGCCGGCCCGGGCTGGACGCCGTCTTCGCCGCCTCGGACGTGATGGCCGCGGGGGCCCGGCAGGTCCTGCGGGCGGCGGGGCGCCGGATACCGGAGGACGTGGCCCTGGTCGGCTTCGACGACTCGGTGGTGGCCCGGCACATGGATCCGGCCCTCACCAGCGTCCGCCAGCCGGTGGAGGAGATGGGCCGCACCATGGCGCGGGTCCTGCTGGAGCAGATCGCCCGCGGCCCGGCCGCCCCCATCGACCGCCCCCGGATCGTGCTCCCCACCCACCTGGTGGTCCGCGAGTCCAGCTGAGCCCGGCCCGGCCGTCGCCGGGGTTCGGCCCGCTCCGGCGGTCCGGCCCGGCGGTCCGGTCCCGGACGACGCGAAGGGCCCCGGTCCGCTTCCGCGGACCGGGGCCCTTCGTACAGGGTGAGTGACGGGACTTGAACCCGCGGCCACCTGGACCACAACCAGGTGCTCTACCAACTGAGCTACACCCA